>NZ_JBSHNS010000208.1:0-1205 GCF_053601635.1 Pontimicrobium sp. MEBiC01747 | reverse complement strand
GATTTTGATGAACCGCTCCTTATTTCTAATGAAGATTTAAAAAAACACCCTATATTTTCCTATTGGCAATCTCTAGAAAATGTTACAAAAGCTAAATATAGAGTTAGTATGTCTAATTTTTTACCTAAACTGTCTGTACAGTATGGATTTCAAAAAATAGGGAATAAAACAGGATTTAGTAGTTACCAAGCTGGAATACAAATCCCTTTAATATTTAATAAAGTTAAAGGGGAAGCTAAAGCTTCAAAAATGAATATTGCCATAATTCAACAAGAAAACAATGCAAAAAAAATAGCTTTTAAAAACACATTTAATACCATGATAATGCAATATAACCAGTTGCAAAAAAAATGGGGCTATTATAAAAATGAAGCCTTACCATTAGCCAAAGAACAGCGTAATGGAGCAATTTTATCGTATAAAGAAGGCGCCATAGATTATATTGGTTTTTTACAAACTATAAAAACTGCCATAGAGTTAGAAATTGATACATGGCAATTATTTAATTCTTATTTAAACAGTAAAATTCAGTTAGACTATTTCTTAACTTCAAAATCTTAATAATGAAAAATTCATATAAATATATCATCACTTTAGTTACTGCTTTAACATTAGCGGTAGGTTGTAAAGAATCGCACCCTAACGAATCTCATACACATGACTCAGAAGGCAATCATATAAATACAAATATGCCTCAAGACAATATTAAGCAAGAGGCCGAACATGCAGAAGAAGTTACGTTAACCAATAAGCAACTAGATATTTTAAACATAAAGATAGATACGCTTTCTAAACAAAACATGAACGGTTATATTCAAGTTAACGGGCAATTAGGCGTACCCCCACAAAACGAAGCTGTTGTTACAACTACATTAGGCGCTAACATTAGCAACATTAAAGTTGTTGAGGGAGATAAAGTAAAAAAAGGGCAAATTTTAGCTTATGTAAGCCATCCAGATATTATAAGTTTACAAACAGACTATTTACAAGCATATAATACTTTGCAATTTTTAGAACAAGATTACAATAGACAAAAAAAACTATATGATGCTCAGGTAGGTTCTGGAAGAGACTACCAACAAGCAAAATCTAAATTTTCAAGCACTAAAGGTTTAACCAAAGGTTACGAGAGTCAGTTACGCTTATTAGGGTTATCTCCTAAAAATGTAAAAAATGGTAAAATCGTTCAAACGGCACCAATAAAA
>NZ_JBSHNS010000207.1:0-1191 GCF_053601635.1 Pontimicrobium sp. MEBiC01747 | reverse complement strand
CTCTTGGGTAGGTTACAACTTTCTGCTCGTATAATTTTTGTACTATTTTTAGTGTTTCGTCTGCCGAAAACCCAAATTTAGTATTACAATACACTTGTAAACCTGTTAAGTCGAATAATTTTGGAGCATACTCGTTACCTTTCTTTTTGGTAATAGATACAATTTCGAAATCGTGTTCTTTTACAATATTGGCTAACTTTTCTCCATCTTCCATTTTTAGGAAGCGGCCCTCCTCGTAACTAAATAAGGTGTCTCTATATAATGTTTGCAACTCCCAATAGGGTTGAGGTTTAAAGTTTTCTATCTCTTTAAAACGGTTAACAAGCATAGCTAATGTAGGGGTTTGTACGCGCCCTATAGATAGTACTTGTTTGTAGCCTCCATGTTTTACAGTATATAAACGGGTCGCATTCATACCTAAAAGCCAATCGCCTATAGCGCGAGAAAAACCTGCGTAGTATAAGTTATCGTAATTTTCGGAAGGTTTTAAGTTTTGAAACCCTTCCTTTATAGCTTCTGTAGTTAATGATGAAATCCATAATCGTTTAACTTCTCCTTTGTAATTGGCTTGATTAATAACCCAACGCTGTATAAGTTCTCCTTCTTGCCCAGCATCCCCGCAGTTTATAATTAATTCTGCTTTATCAAATAAACTTTTTACAATATTAAATTGCTTTTTAATACCATCATTGTCTACCACCTTTGTTTGAAACTTTTCTGGTAACATGGGTAAATTGTTTAAATCCCAACTTTTCCAGTAAGGTTTATAATCGTTGGGTTCAAAAAGTGTACATAAATGACCAAAGGTGTAAGTTACAGCATAACCATTGCCTTCAAAATAGCCATCACGCTTGGTGCTAGCTCCTAATACAGCAGCAATTTCGCGGGCAACACTTGGTTTCTCGGCAATACAGACTTTCACTTATATCTAAATTTTATAGGATTTACAACGGTGCAAAATAGGAAATTTACTATGGTTTTTGAAGTGCTTTTAACAGGAGTTATTAACTAAATCATTAACCCCTTTAATATGTAGCTAATGTAAGTTTTGTTAGCCTATAAATTATGAAAGTAAAAGTGTTTTATATACTACTTGTAGGCATTTGAACATTATCTAAGTAAACTAAAATGCCCAGTTATATTTCTATGATTATTATTATGATCTGTAAGTTCTATAGTATACCAATAATC
>NZ_JBSHNS010000206.1:0-10431 GCF_053601635.1 Pontimicrobium sp. MEBiC01747 | reverse complement strand
CATCTATACGAAACTCTACTTTTTCAAAATGAAGTACTTCAAAAGCATATTGTAACATTAAAAATTTAATGTTTGTATTTAAACCACTACCTTGAAAAGACTTGCCTAACCAAGTCCATCCAATATGCAAAACCTTATTTTTATAATCCATAAGCCCAAAACGCGTACTACCAGCATAAGCTAACTTCTTTTTATCGTAAATAATAAATGGTAATACAGTTTTGTTATTAAAACCAGCAATGGCAGTTTCAACATAAGTTTTTAATTGGTTTGGAGAAGCAATTACACTAGGAGAGTAATAAATAAGATCTTTCTCTTTAGCAATGTCTACTAAATGAGTATAA
Source organism: Pontimicrobium sp. MEBiC01747 (assembly GCF_053601635.1). NCBI lineage: Bacteria > Pseudomonadati > Bacteroidota > Flavobacteriia > Flavobacteriales > Flavobacteriaceae > Pontimicrobium > Pontimicrobium sp. MEBiC01747. The sequence goes on along the minus strand of NZ_JBSHNS010000206.1, from coordinate 10,087 downwards.
TTATCTACACTTAAAAGAGATAATTTTACTCTACTATTTTCTAAAGTTGGAGTCATAAAAAATGTTTTATAATACACGTATAATTATTATTTAACCTAAACTTGTAATAATACTATTATTAACCTCATGTGTGCCATCAAACGGAATAATAGTTACATTATTTTTAAATAAAGCATTAGCCCTTTCAGTTTCATAAGCAATACGTTCGGCATTAAGGTATTCATCTTTAGTACCATAAATTAAAGAAACATTTGTGTTTAAAAACTCAAAATCATCTGGCACTAATTCTTTAGGAATTCCTCCAGAATGTAAAATAAGTTGAGAACACTGTAACTGTCTTTTTGCAACATAACGCATGGCAACACTAACACCTTGAGAATACCCTAGTATATTTAAATTTAAATGATTAGGTATGTTTTCAGTTTTTAAAATGGCATCAAAATATAACATAATATTTTCGGTTTCGGCTATTGTGTTTTCACGAGTTAGCCAACTTGCACCAACATGCTTAAAAGCAGTACCTTGGTAATATAAACTTGGTGCTTGTGGCGCTATTATATAATTTTCATCTGGATTTAAATGCTTAAAATGTCTTAAAAAATAATAACTTAAATGTCCCATACCATGACAAACAAACCATACCGTTTTTGTATGTTCTGTAAGAGTGTTTAAAGTCGCATAAGGCTTTGTAGTATTATAAGATATTTCTTTTAGTGTAGTATTCATTTTAGGTTTAGCTTTTTGTATTTTCGCAGTGTAAAGTTCAATAAATATTTACTACTATGCAATTATCTAAAGCAGCCATTTTAGCAAAAGCAAATGCAATTTGTAAAAATACATTAATGGAAACCTTAAATATAGAGTTTATAGATTATGGTGACGATTTTGTTGTAGCTAGAATGCCTGTTAATTCTAGCGTTTATCAACCAGATGGAGTTTTGCATGGAGGAGCAACAGCAGCATTAGCAGAAAGTGTTGGTAGTTTTGCTTCCCATTTATTTTTAGATACTAAAAATACAATGGTTAGAGGTATAGAAATTACAGCAAACCATTTAAAAAGTGTTAAAGAAGGCTATGTATATGCTAAATCTACTTTTATACATAAAGGAAGAACAACACAATTATTAAATATTTCTATAACCGATGATAACAATAATTTAATATCTATTTGTAAGTTATCTACCATAACACTGCCAAAAAAGTAGGTTATGGATCAAGAACAATTTTTTAGTGCCATTACTACTCACTATACAAAAGCATTACCTTTTGTAGTATATAGAAAACCTAATACTATTTCTATAAAAGCTATGCTACAAAATGATGATATAATATATAAAACTGAAAACTTTAATGATAGCGGATTTATATTTGCTCCATTTAATTCAGAAAACGATACTATACTAATACCTGTAAAAAATTCCGAAGTTATTGAAGCAAAGTATATTTCTAATCCATTAGAAAGTAATATTTCTGAAATAATAACAGAAACAGAAACTAGTATAAATCCAGCAAAACTATTTCATATTAGTTTAGTAGACAATGCAATAAAAACAATAGTTGCAGACAATGCATTTAAAAAAGTTGTAATATCTAGAAAAGAAAAAGTAAAGACCTCAAAAACAGATGCTATTCAATTATTAAAGAAGCTTTTAAATAAATATAAAAAAGCATTTGTATACTGTTGGTATCACCCAAAAATAGGGCTTTGGCTTGGGGCAACTCCAGAAACATTATTAAAAGTACAAGGCAACCAGTTATCTACAATGGCTTTGGCAGGAACTCAACAATATAAAGGCACTACAGAGGTTATTTGGGGAAATAAAGAATCTGTAGAGCAGAAACTAGTTACAGATTTTATAGTAGATAATATAACACCATTAGTAAAGCAGTTAAGTATAGGCAAGACAGAAACACTTAAAGCAGGTAACTTATTACATATAAAAACAGAACTGCGAGGCACTTTAGAAAAAGATAAAAAAAACTTAAAAGCTGTACTACTAGCATTACACCCAACACCAGCAGTTTGTGGAATGCCAAAAATTAAAGCCAAGCAATTTATTTTAGAGAACGAAAATTATAATCGTGAATTTTATACAGGTTTTTTAGGAGAGTTAAACCTTAAAGAAAATATAACACGAAATGCTAATAGGAGAAATGTAGAAAATAACGCCTACAATACTTTAAAAACAGTTACAAACCTTTTTGTAAACTTACGTTGCATGAAATATACAGATACTGAAGTTACAGTATATGTGGGTGGTGGTATAACCAAAGATTCTATTCCAGAAAAAGAATGGGAAGAAACAGTGAATAAAACACTAACTGTAAAAACTATTTTATAATATTTCGTATTTTTGTAAGATACCAACTAACACTTAATTTTAGAAGTTTTAATTAGCAAATGGTATAAGATTTTATCTTAACTATGATATACCCTAAAATCCCTTTAGCTCAAACAGTAATAACACTTTGTAAAGCTAAAAATATTAAACATATAATATTATCTCCAGGTAGCAGAAACGCACCTTTAACCATAGGTTTTACTCACGATTCTTTTTTTAAATGCTATAGCATAGTAGATGAGCGTTGTGCTGGTTTTTTTGCATTAGGAATAGCACAACAAACCAAAATGCCTGTAGCTTTAGTATGTTCATCTGGTAGTGCTCTGTTAAATTATTACCCCGCAATATCTGAAGCATATTATAGCAATATTCCTTTAGTAGTATTGTCTGCAGATAGACCTAAATATTTAGTAGGTATAGGAGATGGGCAAACAATTAATCAAGAAAATATCTATAAAAACCATATACTATATTCTGCTAATTTAAAACAAGATTTAAAAGAAGGCCAAACGTTTAAAGACAATGAAAATGAATTGCCTATAATAAAAAGTATAGAAAATAAACTTGAAAAATATTTAGGATTACAACAAAGTATTCAGGAACAAAACGAAGTAGAGATAAACAAAGCATTAAATAGAGCGTTAATACAAAACGGGCCTGTGCATATTAATATCCCTTTTGAAGAACCTTTATACGATAGAGTAGAAACTTTGTCTGTAACACCACAAGTTATAAAACCAGTAACTCCAGAAATACTTAATGAAGATTATAATGAATTTGCTAAACTATGGAATAAAGCAAAGCGAAAACTTATTTTAGTAGGCGTTAACCCACCAAACACCATAGAACAACAATTTTTAAATAAATTAGCAGAAGACGATAGTGTTATAGTACTAACGGAAACAACATCTAATTTGCATCACAACTCGTTTTTTCCAAGTATAGATAAATTAATAGCACCATTAACAGATACCGAGTTCGAACAATTAAAACCAGATATACTGTTAACCTTTGGAGGCTTGGTAGTTTCAAAAAAAATAAAACGATTTTTAAGAGACTATCAACCAAAAGAACATTGGCATGTAGGTGAAACGAGAGCGAATGATACTTTTTATGTGTTAAGTAAGCACTTTATAATGTCTGAAAATTATTTTTTCAATCATTTTTTTAAATACATTAAAGCCACAGATAGCACTTACAATAAGTATTGGCAGTCTGTAATGCTAACGAGAAGAACTAAACACGAAGAATACATAAAACAAATTCCTTTTTCAGATTTTAAGGTGTTTAATATAGTATTAAAGACAATACCAAATAACAGATTACTTCAAGTAGGTAACAGTTCTGCTATACGGTATTTACAACTGTTCGATATTAATAAAACAGTAGAGGTTTTTTGTAATAGAGGGACTAGTGGTATTGATGGTAGTACAAGTACAGCAATTGGAGCAGCTATAGTTTCTAGTAAACAAACTGTATTTATAACAGGAGATTTAAGCTTCTTTTACGATAGTAATGCGCTGTGGAACAATTACATCCCAAAAAATTTTAGAATTATAATTATAAATAACTCAGGAGGTGGTATTTTTAGAATTCTTCCTGGACATAAGAACACAGAAAACTTTGATACTTATTTTGAAACTAAACATGATTTAAATGCATCACACCTATGTGAAATGTTTGGGTTTGAATATTTAAAGGCTAATACAGAGAAAAATCTACTTGCTAGTTTATACGATTTTTATGAAGATTCTAATAAACCTAAACTATTAGAAGTATTTACACCTAGCGAAGTTAATGATTCTATTTTACTGGATTATTTCAAGGTTATTAAGTAGTTTGCCCGTTTTATTTGGTTTTTATCGATATCATATCGAAAAAAAAAATTAACTAAAAAATGATTGGCGTAAAAAATTTGTATATTTAGTAACCAATAAATAATTAAAACAATTTAGACATTATGAGTAAACGTGACGAGCTTATCGTAAAATACGCAGCAGACTTAAAAGATAAGTGTGGTGTAGAACCAGATATGGATTTTTTAACTAAAGTAACAGTTGGTTGTGGACCATCAATTTACAATAAAGACTCTTCTACTGTTTCTGGTACAGATGAATCTGAATTGGCTACAGTAAAAAATAATTTTTTAATTAAAAAATTAGGTCTAGCTGATAGTGCAGATTTAGATAAAGCTATAGACGATGTTATGGAAAAATATGGACGTTCTAACAGAACAAAGTATAGAGCTGTAGTATACTACTTACTAGCTAAGCACTTTAAAAAAGAAGCTATTTATAATTAATAAAAAGCTTAAAATTATAATTTATAAAAGCGTTGCAATGTAGTTGTAACGCTTTTTTTATATTACTACCTTTGCAAAATGATAAATATAGGACAATACAATACTTTAGAGATTTTAAGAGATACAGAACCAGGTTTATTTCTAGGAGATGCAGACGAGAACGAAGTTTTATTACCCAATAGATATGTACCTGAACATTTTGAAATTGGAGATACTATAGAAGTCTTTATTTATTTAGATAACGAAGAGCGAATTATAGCAACAACAGATGCGCCTTATATTGCAGTAGGTGAATTTGCTGTATTAAGATGTAACGATGTAACCAAACACGGTGCATTTTTAGATTGGGGATTGGTTAAAGAACTGTTTTGCCCATTTAAAGAGCAGGTTTTTCCTATGAAAAAAGGAGGTTGGTATTTAGTACACTGCTATATGGATGAGAAAACAGAACGTTTGGTAGCATCTAGTAAAACCAATCGCTTTTTAAACAATGCAGAGCTAACAGTCTCAGAATTCGATACAGTAGATATTATTGTTTCGCATCCTAGTGATATTGGTATGAATGTTATTGTAAATAATAAACATTTTGGATTAATATATAAGGATAGTATTTTTCAAGATTTAAGCGTAGGAGATAAGCTTAAAGGCGTTGTGAAAAAAATACGTCCAGGAAATAAAATAGATATTACTTTAGGACAAATTGGATATAGAAATATAGAACCAAATGCGGAGTTAATTTTAAAAGCTCTAGAAGATAATTCAAACTACCTTCCGTTGCACGATAAATCATCACCTGAAGCTATAAAAGAACAGCTCCAGATGAGTAAAAAGAATTTTAAAAAAGCTATAGGATCTTTATACAAGCAAAAGTTAATAACTATTAAAAAAGACGGAATCTACCTAGTTTAATTTTTTTGCTAAAGTTGGTTTTAACGCATCCTTGTGTAGGGTAATAGATATGGTTTTTAAGCGCATGTATGCTTCACTCATGTATATGTAACCACCTTTACCAATTTTACCCCAAGAGTTTTTTACTTTATAATATTTAGTACCATTTTGGTCTTTTACTAATCCGGTAATATGCATTAAATGATCATCTGTAGTGTTGTAATTTTCAAATTCTTGTTGTCTTAACTCAGGTGTAATATCTAGCTCTTTAACGGTATTTTTTAATGCACGTTCATTTTCACTAGCATTATGTGGCACCACAGCAATACTATTTTGGGCAGAAAATGTTTTTTCACTTACATCACAATCCAACTCAATAGTATATCCATTTTTTAAAGCATTATCTATTGTATCAATTAATTCGTCTAACGAAACATTATAAAAACTACCATTAGAAAAGTTATCAGGAATATTTAATATAAAGTTTGAATATAACGGTTTATGCGTAAAACTTGTTAAGTTAACATAATCTTCCGTTTTAATTTTTGTCATTTCTAAAAAAGTAAGAGGTGTGTACTCAACACCTTCGTAAGTAAAAGTCGAAACATTTTTACCAAGAGCATCATCTAAAATAGCATTAGTTTCTTGTTTCCAATCTGTTTTAGACTCTTTAATGTATGCAGTTAAAACAGCTTTAATATCTTTAACCATTTTAGAGTGGTTATGTTTTTTTGAATCATTTTTTAATCCAGAATAAGCACTAACAGGAACCAAACCATATTCTGCAACACTATTTAAAACATCATGAGCTAAACCTCCCTCACTAAATTGTGCTTTACCTTGTCTCATAACATAGTTCCAAGCCTTTTTAGGGTAAGTTTGTCTAACGGTATACATCTCAGATAAATCAATCTGTTTTCCCGTTAGCCTCATAATTTCACTTTCTAAAAACGAAGATGTAGAAAAACTCCAACAAGTTCCTGTATTTCCTTGGCTAATAACATCAGTAGCATCTAAATCTATTACTGTTTTAAAGTCGTACTCTTGAGAGAATATAGAAATGGAAAATAAAAAGAAAAGGGAGAGTAAAATTGAATGTTTCATAATTTAGTGTATCATTTATTAGATGCACTAAAGTATAAAAAAGAAATAAACTAAAAATAAGAATTGAGTTAAAAGCTTAAAAAGCTATTAGTTTTATTTTTATTATTGGGTAGTTTTTTAGCCCACTCAACAGCTTCATATAAATTGGAAAAATACTCTACTTTTGTAGATAAAAAAAACTTCTCTAAAATGGCATTAATCCAGCCTCTTTCTGTGTAAGATACAATAGCATAGCCATTTATAAAGTAACTGTTTTTAAAAAACTTTAACCAATCAGAAGGCCTTACTTCATATTTATTAACCCTATTTGTTATGTAACTAACAGATGGATTTTCACCATAATGCTCTAATACAGCTTTTATAACATCTTGAGCAGAATCCCAAGTATAAGTAACACCCTCATTTATTTCTGCAATGATAAAGTTTTCAAAAAAATAATAAGTTCCATTATCCGATATGTGGATATCTTCAATGAAGTCAGCTAAATTAGAGTCTTCTATTTTCATTTATTAGAGATGTTTGGCGTTTGGATATTACAGTGTTACACTATAAATTATATATGATTTTTTTATAAGTTTTTAAAACAAAATCACTCCTAGCTTGTTTAATGATTTAATTGTGTGTGTGCATAAACAGAATACTATAAACTTATTTGCTTAACCCAATTTATAGCCTTTTGTAAACTATTAAAATTTTCAACTTCCGTTTGTACAAATAATTTTTCTATAACCGAGTTTACCCAACCAGCTTCAGTATAAGTAACCATAGCATACCCTTTTAAACAACTCCTATTATTACTATTAAAAAACTTGTACCAATCAGCAGGGTTTACAGAGTAATTATTTACTCTATTTGTAATGTAGCATAAAGAGGGGGTTTTTCCATAATGTTTAAATATAGCAGGAAGTAAATCTTGAGCAACCTCCCAGGTAAAAACAACACCTTCATTAATTTCAGAAACTATAAAGTCTTTAAAAAAATAATAGTTTCCGTATTTAGATAAATAAACATCTTCGATTAAGTTCGATATTTTAGAATTTCTTATTGTCATATCTAATGTCTTAATAATTAATATTTTTAGCTATAATCTTGAGGGTATACAAATTTACAATGCATACATTGTATTGTTAGTTTAGCAATTCATAATTGAAATATTAAATCGTTTAAAAGGTTATTTTACCGATTAATGTAATTTTGTGGAAGATTTTACTTACAAATAATAATGTGTAAATCATTTGTTTTTAGTGTTTTATGTTTTAATCTGTTGATTGAATGTATAGTCGTAAATAGAGAGTAATTCCTGTTTTTACTTTGTTTAAAACAACCAATTAAGATTAAAAATATAGTTGGATAAATTCTATTTTCCGTATTTTTATGCTCCAAAAATTTGAAATTATAATGAGTGAAATTAAATGGATAAAAGCTAAAGACTATGAGGATATTACATATAATAAATGTAATGGAGTAGCCCGAATAGCTTTTAATAGACCTAATGTAAGAAATGCATTTAGACCAAAAACTACTAAGGAATTATACGATGCATTTTATGACGCACAGGAAGATACGAGTATAGGAGTTGTATTACTATCGGCCGAAGGCCCATCTACTAAAGATGGCGTATATTCCTTTTGTTCTGGAGGCGATCAAAAAGCAAGAGGTCATCAAGGCTATGTTGGAGAAGATGGGTACCATCGTTTAAATATACTAGAAGTACAACGTTTAATTCGTTTTATGCCAAAGGCAGTTATTGCTGTAGTACCAGGGTGGGCCGTTGGAGGAGGACATAGTTTGCATGTTGTATGCGATTTAACTTTAGCGAGTAAAGAACATGCTATATTTAAGCAAACAGATGCCGATGTAACTAGTTTTGATGGTGGATATGGCTCTGCCTATTTAGCAAAAATGGTAGGACAGAAAAAAGCAAGAGAGATTTTCTTTTTAGGAAGAAATTATTCTGCACAAGAAGCTTACGAAATGGGAATGGTTAATGCAGTTATTCCTCATGAAGAATTAGAAGCAACTGCATATGAATGGGCTCAAGAGATTTTAGCAAAATCACCTACCTCTATTAAAATGTTAAAATTTGCTATGAATTTAACAGACGATGGCATGGTTGGACAACAAGTATTTGCTGGAGAAGCAACACGTTTAGCCTATATGACAGATGAAGCAAAAGAAGGACGAGATGCTTTTTTAGAAAAGCGTAAGCCAAACTTCCCAAAACAATGGATTCCTTAGGCTTATAATATATGAAACAACTTTCTGTATGGTTATCTGCTTTTAGACTAAGAACATTACCATTATCTATATCTGGAATTATTGTAGCTGCATGTCTAGCAGAATATAATGGAGTGTTCTCTTGGGAAATATTTACCCTAGCAATTTTAACAACCCTAAGCTTTCAAATTCTTTCCAATCTAGCTAACGATTATGGAGATGGCGTTAAAGGTACCGATAATGATGATAGAATTGGGCCAGAACGCGCTTTACAAAGTGGGGCAATTACACCAAACCAAATGCTAGGGGCTATAAAAATTAATATATTACTAAGTATAACATTAACAATAAGCCTAATATATACTTCATTTGGAGTTAAACACTTATTATATGCTCTATTTTTTATGGCATTAGGATTAATGTCTGTATTTGCAGCAATGAAATATACTATGGGAGAAAAAGCCTATGGTTATAAAGGCTTAGGAGATGTATTTGTATTCATTTTTTTTGGTTTAGTTAGTGTAGTAGGCTGTTATATATTATTTGCAAAGCGAATAGATCATGTTGTATTTTTACCAGCCATTAGTATTGGTTTGTTGAGTGCAGGCGTGCTAAATCTTAATAACATGAGAGATATAGAAAGCGATGCAAAAGCCAATAAAATAACACTAGCTGTAAAGCTAGGAAAGCAAAAAGCAAAACAATACCATTTACTATTAGTAATAGGCGCTATCGTTTTATCCTTTTTATTTGGCATTCTATATTACACATCACCATTTAATCTCATATTTTTTATAGCTTACATACCCTTATTTAAACATATAAATTTTGTTAGAAAAAATACTGTTCCTAAACAATTTGATCCTGAATTAAAAAAACTAGCATTGTCTACAGTAGCACTAGCATTATTATTAGGAATAGGGCATTTATTATAAGTCATTTAAACAATAATAGTCATGAAAATTACATTTTTAGGCCACGCAGCATTACAAATAGAAATAAACGATGTAACTATATTAGTAGACCCGTTTATTACCGGAAACCCTAAAGCATCTCATATAAAAATTGATGATTTAAAGGCAGATTATATTTTAATAACACATGCACATCAAGACCATATTTTAGATGTAGAAGCCATTGCAAAACGCACGAACGCAAAAGTAGTTTCTAACTATGAAATTGTTACGCATTTTGGTGCTAAAGATATAGAAGGGCACCCTATGAACCATGGAGG
>NZ_JBSHNS010000205.1:0-4703 GCF_053601635.1 Pontimicrobium sp. MEBiC01747 | reverse complement strand
TATATTTAATCCTTTAGATTTTTTATATAACACTTTTAGTAAAAAAGGAAAAGAGCTACGGAAACTAAAGAAAATGAAGCAAGATGATGAGATTAGAAATCTATTAGCTTCTCGTTTTGATAGAGAAATGCTTATGGTATTATTACAAGTTAACAAAGTAGATTTAGACGAAATAGTAGAACAATGTAATTACTCTAAAGATTTTGTAACGTCTGCTAACGATCTTCAAATATTAGATGCCATTAGTGAGTGTTATGAAGAATATAAAGTGTTAAGTCGTAATAAAAAAAAGAGACTATAAAACATAAAACAGCAAATAAAAAAGAGTGAAATTTAATAATTTCACTCTTTTTTTGCTTCCTTTTAAAATTATATTATTATTCTTCTAAAATAGCTTTTAAAGCTTCTAATCCTTCTTCAAAGTCTTTACCTACTGTTTTATCCATATTAAAAAATAAGAAGAAAATATTTGATGGTGGTTTATTTACTCCAGAAAACCCCCAAGTTACTTTTGTTAATCCATTCCCCATATCCTCTACCTTTGTAAAAGCATCAGACTGCGATTTCCAAGGTTTATAAAAGCGTAGCTGTGCCTCTATTGTTTCATTTTCTACAATACGTTTAATTTCCTGCTCTCCGGTACCAACATCTTTATTGCCTTCCCACTTAGATATAAACCCCACTTCTCCATCTGTTCCTATGTATTCCTGCATCATATCTGGATCTTTCTTTTTCCATGGAGACCAATCGTTTTGGTTTTTTATTAATTTTAAATACTGAAATACTTCGGGAAGTGGTTTATTAATAGAAATACTTCTTTCTACACTATACTTTTTAGGTGCTATGATTGCTAAAATAACGATTAGTACAATTATTGCAATAACAACATATAAAACTATCATCATAATATATTTATTTAAATTATTCGTTGCAACTTACCATCCACTGTATACCAAACGAATCTAATAGCATTCCAAACTTACCGCCCCAAAAAACAGTTTCAAAAGGCATAATCACCGTACCTCCTTCTATTAAACTAGAAAATACCGATTGTGCTTGCGCCTCATCATCTGCATTAAAACTTAAACTAAAGTTGTTTCCTATAGTCATCTGCTCTCCTATATTATCTGAAGCTAAAAGTGTACAGTCATTAAAAACTAAGGTTGCATGCATTATTAAATTTTTAGCAGATTCAGGATACTCAAAAGTACCTTCTGGAGCATCACTAAAACGCATGAACTCTGTTATTTCTCCATCGAAAACATCTTTGTAAAAATTAATAGCTTTTTCGCAATCTCCTTTAAAAGCGATATATGCATTTAGTTTCATAATATTTGGTTTTAGATTTCAGTATGTTTAAATGTACAAAAAATATTATTTAGAGTAGAATCTTTCAATAATCTCTTCGTAGCTTTTAATTGTTTTTTTACACCAATCTAATCGTTTTACTAACTGTTCTGTTTCTGTTAATTGCCAATCGATATTGGTTTGTTTAAGCTTTGTAGTAACGTGTTGTAATATAATGGCTGCGGAAACGGAAATGTTTAAACTTTCTGTAAATCCAGCCATAGGTATTTTTAAAAACACATCGGCTTCATCTAGAACTTCTTGAGATAAACCTTCTGTTTCTCTTCCAAAGAAAAAACAAGATTTTTTAGTAACATCAAAATCATGCAACATACAATCTTTAGTATGCGGTGTCGTTGCTACAACTTGATAACCTTCTGCTTTTACAGCTTTTAAACAATCTTTTATAGAGTGGTAACGATTTAAATCTACCCATTTTTGTGCACCCATTGCTATTTCTCTATCTATTCGTTTAGAGTTACGTTCTTCTACAATATTTACTTCTTGGATACCAAATATATCGCAACTTCTAATTACCGCACTTGTATTGTGTAATTGATAGACGTCTTCTGTAGCTACAGTAAAATGCTTGGTACGTTGCTGAATAACTGTATTAAATCGTGTTAAACGATTTTCGGTTAAATAAGATTCTAAATGTTTTAAAAGTGCTGTATCTGTCATTTATAATAGTATTTCGCTATATAGAAATGTTTTTAATTTTATCGAATGTAATAAAATTGTATGGATATTTTTAAGAATGTTTATTTTTATAAGCATTACTTATATATAAACTATATTACTCTTTTAATAAAATAAATATGAAACATATTGTTGTTTTAACTGGTGCTGGTATGAGTGCCGAAAGTGGCCTTAAAACATTTAGAGATGCCAATGGCTTATGGGAGGGGCATGATGTTATGGAAGTTGCTTCGCCTGGGGGTTTTGCTGCGAACCCAGAATTGGTATTAGAGTTTTATAACCAGCGCAGACAACAACTTTTAGAGGTACAGCCAAATACTGCGCATTATGATTTGGCTGCTTTAGAGCATGACTACAAGGTTACCATTGTTACACAAAATGTTGATGATTTACATGAGCGTGCAGGTAGCTCTAATGTAATACACTTACATGGCGAATTACTAAAAGTACGCCCCGTAAATAGTACAAATAATATTCTAGAATGGACCAAGCCTTTAAATCTTGGTGATTTAGATAGCAACGGTAACCAATTACGACCTCATATTGTTTGGTTTGGCGAAGCTGTGCCATTATTAGATAAAGCTATAGAGGTATGTAATACTGCAGATATTTTGGTTATTATTGGTACTTCAATGCAAGTTTATCCTGCTGCCAATTTAATTAATTTTGTTCCAGATAATACACCTATATACTTTATAGATCCCAATCCTGCTTTAGCAGATTCAAAAAACATCACAGTAATTACTAAAAATGCAACAGAAGGTGTAAAATCATTTATAGTTCTTATAACATCTTAATTATAATAGTTTTTTTTAAATTACGTTAAATATTGAAATTCTATTAATGAAATTAACCTTCTCTGCCTTTTTTATAGTATTCATCAGTTTTACAAATGCTCAGGATTTTGGCTCCATTGTTTCCTTCAAAGATAACATGTTGGTTAAGTTTAATATTAATACTCAAAACGAATCGTTTTCTATACAGGATAGTAATGAAGATAATTTTACGGTTACGGCCGATAATGTTTACAGAGTACAAGTATCTACAAACTATAAATTTTTAGGTTTAAGTGTAGGGTTTTCTCCTAGTAGCAGACGTTCCGATTTTAAATCGTCATTTAGAGAGTATCAGCTACGCTTATTTTTAAAGCAATGGATTCAGAATTTTCAATATAGAAAAGTACAAGGGTTTTATGATGAAGGCATTAACCCTAACGATGAGAGTTTACGGTTTCCGAATTTAAAAACTACTAATTGGGGAGGCGAAACGTCTTATGTTTTTAATTCTAAATTCTCATTACGTCATTTATTATATTTAAATGAGTGGCAACGCGAGAATTCTGGTAGTTTTATCCCTACGCTTAAATATGGCTTTAACAGACTTTCTGATAGGGTTGAAAATGAAAAATTCGTTCAAAATAACTTCGATATTTCTATTGCTCCACGTTATTATTACACTTGGATTGTAAAACGTAATTGGTTTGTTACGCCTTCTATTTCACCAGCTATTGGTTTGCGTTTTAGTACCGATAAATCTAGTGAAGGCGATATAAATAGTACCTATATTACTAAAGCTTTGGAAGTTGGCCTTCAGTTTGGTTATACATCTAGCAGAATAAGTGCTGGTGCGCGTTTTAATTTTGAATCGAACTCTGTAAACGAAGCTGTAAAACGTAACGTTATTAACGATAAAAGTTACGCCAGTATTTATTTTGGTTTCCGTTTTAATCCGCCGAGATATTTAGAGGAAAAAGTGGATTGGATAAATGATAGACTTGGGTTATAACTCATGACTTATTTAAGGATTAATTATATAAACTTTTTAAGTCTGTTCCATTTTTAAGTAACATTTCAAAATGCTCTGGACTATATTTGTTTTTATTTATTAACCTTTGTTCTATTAACTCTAATAACTCATTGTAAAAAGCCTCTCCTAGTACTAACCTGAATTTTTCTATTTCATAAATTTCTATTCCGTAATTTTTATTCTCTGCAAATGTTATTATACGATCTAAGAACAATGTTTTAGCTCCTGGCTCTGATTCTAATTGTACATTAATGTTCATTTTCACTAAAAGCTCTTCTTGAAAAGGGTTGAAAAAATAGAATAAAATGTAAGCTAAAAAATAATCTACAGGGGTTAAATCTGCTACTTCAAAGTAGCATAATTTAAGAAGTGCCTTATTAGATAATACCGTTTGCATTATTTTTAATACTCTATTTTTATGCAATTTATCTTCATATTGTTTTAAACATGTTAAAATTCTACTAGAAAAAACTAAAACATCACTACCATTTTCATCTAGTTCTTTTGCGCTATAGTTATTTTCTTTTTCAAAAAGATTTATAAAAATTGATATTAACTTGGAATGGTTAGATTTAAACAAAAATAGGTCTTCGTTTTCTACAAAGGATAATACTGTAGAAACATCCCAATTTATAGTATTAAAAAAATCAATAAATAAATCCCAGTACTTATCTTCATAAAAGATAAAATTTGTAGCTAATGCTTTTAAAACACTCCCATTATCTAGAGTATAAACAAAGTCTAAATTATTTGTTTCAATGGCTTCTAAAAAATATTTTTTATCATAATTTTTATTTAAAACTCCTACTAAATCTATCATTGTTTCTTTAGCTTCTACATAAACTTTATCC
>NZ_JBSHNS010000204.1:0-7452 GCF_053601635.1 Pontimicrobium sp. MEBiC01747 | reverse complement strand
GTTTAGTAGTGTGTTATTAAAAAACGAGTCTTTTTCGAATAAATCTTTAAAGTCTGTATAGGTTGCGTAAACTATAATGTCTGTTTTTTTCTTTTTAAACAGTTTTCCTATTAACCCAATGATTTTAATAATATCCATATTCCCGCTAGGCGGCGGCCCATATAAATGCGGGTTATTTTTCATATCGTTTTTTAATTGTTCACTAAAACTTACATTGTACTTTTTTTCATTAAACGCTTTGGCTTTAGGCGTGCTTTTTAAGGCAATTTCATCTAGGCTATTGGTTATTTTTTTTAGCTCTACAACAAATGTATTATCTAAATGATATTGCGTTACAGTTATGTTTTGTTCTTTATAAAAGATAGAGGAGAACACTATAGAATCATTGAGCTCTGCTTTTATTTTAAATAGGCCTTGATTATCTGAATATACAGTACTTTGTTTTGTTATGTTAGAGACTTTAATGTCTTTAAGTACAGATTTGTTATCATATACTTTACCTGTTATTTGCTGAGCAGAAGTAGCTATTGAACATAATAAAAAGAGGAAGTAGCCTATTTTTTTGCACATTTTTATTCTAGTTAGTAAACCAAATGTAATAGATAATAGGATGGGTTTGGATAGGTATTAAGAGACTTTAACAATAGGTTTAAAGTATTATTAACAAAATTAACTTTCTTAATAAGAAATCATTATTTACTAAATAAGATTACTTGCGTTTTCTAAAAAGGTTAGTAATGTTATATAATAATTTGCCAATTTTTGTTCGTTCAATTACTCCATTTCTTATTTGCTGGCGTTTTAGTTTTTTTGCCTCAATACGTTCAATAAATAACGTATTATTAAGCGCTTTATGGTTTTGTTTTCTTATAGATTCTCTTTTTTTCTCTTCTGCGATTTCTTTAGATGTCTTTTTATGTGTATAATTAGAATCTATATTTACTCTTCCAGTAATTATTACTTCATCATAGGCATTGATATCTACTTCTATAGTATAATTGTAAACTGAATTATCGGTAATGAGTATTTCTGACGTTTTATAACCAATAGAACTTATAACTAACGTGTTTCCATTTTTTACTTTTAATTTATAGTTGCCATCAAAATCTGTTTGGGTTACTGTAGAAGTGCCTTTTACAAGAATATAAGCGCCTGGCATGGGTAAACCATTTTCATCTAGTATAGTTCCAGAAATAACACGTTCTTTTAAAATAGAATGTGCTACTTTTCCTTTTATTTGATTTGGTGTTTTATGAGTTTGTGAGATAGTAGTTAGTGCTCCTTGCGCATAAGCTTCATTAACACCTAAAGTTAAAAGAGTGAATAGGCTAGAAGCTACATATAATAAATAATTATTTTGGTTTTTCCTGCTATAAGAAAGCTCTCTATTTAATTGAGCGTTTTTAAAGCGTCCACAAAGTTTTCCATTTTGTTCAAAAGATTTTACAATATACTCATCGGTTTTACTAGTAAAATCAAAAACAGTTTTTTCACAAACCTTACAGTGGCGCCCTTTGTCTTTTGGAGTCATGGCATCCCAGTTTTCATGGCAAGGCTTAGGTATAGATAATTGTATAGCTTTTCTCATACTTCAAAGAAACTTCAATAATTGAAGCTATCCAATCTATAATGAGTAAACACTATGTATTGTTGCGTAAAGGCTACTTCTCAACTATTTTAACTTCAAACAACTTATCCCAACGTTTCCCTGTTACAAAAATGGTTTGTGTCTCTGGGTTGTAAGCTATACCGTTTAAAACATCTAAACCTTCGTGCTGTGTTACTTTTTCTTTTAAAGGGGAAAAATCTATAACAGCTTCTGTAGCACCGTTTTTTGGGTTTATAATAACAACTCCGTTTTTTTGATAAATATTAGCATAGATTTTTCCATTAATCCATTCTAATTCATTAAGTTGACCTATTTTTCCTTTATTAGTAAAAACTTGTATGTTACCTTCTTCAATTAAATTTTCAGGGTTTAATAACCATATTTTTTCGGTTCCATCACTTTTATATAACAATTTATTGTCGTTACATAATCCCCATCCTTCTTTACTTTGCCCATACCTAAAGCTACTAGTACGTTCTAAAGTTTCTGCATTGTATACAAATCCTTTCCCTGCTTTCCATGTTAATTGGTACACATTATTATTTAGTACTGTTAAACCTTCACCAAAAAACTCACCTGCTAAGTTTACATTTTTTGTAACCGTTGCATCTTTATAATTTACAGTTCTTAATTTAGATTCATTATACTGCCCAGTGCTTTCATACAATGTACCATTGTAAAATTCTAAACCTTGTGTGTAGGATGTTATATCGTGAGGGTAGGTGTTTATTATTTCGTAGGTTAATACTTTTGGCTTTTCGTTATTTAATATCGAAATACTCTTAGAAGCTGTTTCCGTTTCTCCATCATATTGTATAGTCGCTTCAATGGTGTGTTTCCCTAATTTAAAATCTTTTAAATTAGTTTCTTCGGTTAATGTTTGTCCATTTAAAGTGTAAACAACAGATGATACTTCTAACTTTTTTGGGTTTTTTAAAGACAATTTTAGAGTCTCATTTATAGAAATAGCATTGTTTTTTGCATTAGTTTGAATAGAAAAGCTATTTTTTTTCTTTCCAGAGTTACTACCACATCCTATGATTAAACTTCCTAAAAATATGATTGTAAGTATTTTAAATGTTTTCATTTTTGCTTTATAATTTTAAGCAAGATATTTATTAAAATTCAGTATAAAAAATCATTGCGATAAAATTAAAAGATTGTATATTTGCACCCGGCAAGTCCTACACAACCAGCTCCTGTTGAATCCTCCAGGTCGGGAACGAAGCAAAGGTAGATGGTCGTAGCGGTGTGATGTAGGTAGCTTGCCTTTTTTTGTGCACTAAATTTAGATTTAAAATCTAATTATTATATAGAAAAGATTTGCTAATAATTACTAGCAAATCTTTTTCATTTTATACCATTTAAAACAAATTCATTTTTAATTTTACAGTCTAATTATTTCAATGTATGTCTAAAGTTATTTTAATTACAGGCGGTTCTTCAGGAATAGGGAAATCTGTAGGTGAATTTTTAACAGCTAAAGGGTTTAAGGTTTACGGAACTAGTCGTAATCCAGATCGTTACAAGGATAGTAAATTTCCTATTATTGCTTTAGATGTTAAAGATGTTGTTACAATTAACAAAGCTGTTGAAAACGTAATTAATGCAGAGGGCAGGCTAGACGTTGTTATTAATAATGCTGGAGTAGGTATTACTGGGCCTATTGAAGAAACACCAGAAGAACAAATACAGCATAATTTCGATACAAATTTCTTTGGGCCTATTAATGTTATAAAAGCTGTTTTGCCGCAAATGCGTAAACAAAATAGCGGTTTAATTATTAATATAACATCTATAGCTGGTTATATGGGATTACCATATAGAGGTATTTATAGCGCTAGTAAAGGTGCTTTGGAATTAATTACCGAGGCGTTTAGAATGGAACTTAAAGATTTTAATATTAAAATGACTAATATCGCTCCTGGTGATTTTGCAACTAACATTGCTGCTGGTCGTTTTCATGCGCCAGTTATAAAGGGATCTCCTTACGAAAAAGCCTATGGTAGTGTTTTAAAAGATATAGATGAGCATGTAGATAGTGGCAATGATCCTGTAGAAATGGCCGAAATGGTTTTAAAAGTAATTAATACTAAAAACCCAAAAATTCATTATAAAGTAGGGGCTTTTATGCAGAAGTTTTCTATTATTCTTAAGTTTATTCTTCCCGATAAAGTTTATGAAAAGATGCTACTAAATCATTATAACCTATAATACTAGCTATTTAAGCTTTACAAAACCATTTGTTAATATTATTTAATATCATTTTTTTATAGTTAGATAAGTAATATTGTAAATTCGCGTTAGATTTTAATAAACACAACAAAAACAAAACAAGGTTCTCAATATTAGAGAATTACAAAACAAATTTTATGAAATTTTTTATTGATACAGCAAACTTAGACCAAATAAAAGAAGCTCAGGATTTAGGAATCTTAGATGGTGTAACTACAAACCCTTCATTAATGGCTAAAGAAGGTATTACAGGACATGATAATATTTTAAAACATTATGTAGATATCTGTAACATTGTAGATGGAGATGTAAGTGCAGAAGTTATTGCTACAGATTTTGAAGGTATGGTTAAAGAAGGTGAAGCTTTAGCTGAATTACATGAACAAATTGTAGTTAAATTACCTATGATTAAAGATGGGGTGAAAGCATGTAAATACTTTAGCGATAAAGGAATTAAAACCAATGTAACATTAGTGTTTTCTGCTGGGCAAGCTTTATTAGCTGCTAAGGCGGGAGCAACTTACGTGTCTCCTTTTATTGGAAGGTTAGATGATATTTCTACAGATGGTTTAAATCTTATTGCAGAAATAAGACACATCTATGATAACTATGGTTTTGATACAGAAATATTAGCTGCGTCTGTACGCCATACTATGCACGTAATTGATTGCGCTAAAATTGGAGCAGATGTTATGACTGGGCCACTAAGTTCTATTGAAGGTTTATTAAAACACCCTTTAACAGATATAGGTTTAGCTAAGTTTTTAGCAGATTATAAAAAAGGAAACTAAGTTTTCTAAAATGTTATAAAAAGAAAAAGCGCAATCTATAAGATTGCGCTTTTTTTGTATATAGATATGAGATCATTATTTTAAACTACCTACCATGTCTTCTGGCTTAACCCAGGCATCATAATCTTCGGCAGTAACATAACCTAAATTAATAGCTTCTGTTTTTAAAGTAGTCCCATTTTTATGTGCTGTATTTGCAATTTCAGCAGCTTTGTAGTACCCTATTTTTGTGTTTAAAGCCGTTACTAGCATTAAAGAGTTGTTAAGTAATTCTTTAATAACACCATGATTTGGTTCTATACCAGCAGCACAGTTTTCTTCAAAACTTCTACAAGCATCTCCAATAAGTTGTGCCGATTGTAAAATGTTTGCAGCCATCATTGGTTTAAATACATTAAGCTCATAATGTCCTTGTGTTCCACCAACAGTAATTGCTACATCGTTACCCATAACTTGAGCACAAACCATAGTTAAGGCTTCACATTGTGTTGGGTTTACTTTTCCTGGCATAATTGAACTACCTGGCTCGTTTGCAGGAATAATAATTTCTCCAATTCCAGAACGTGGCCCAGAAGCCATCATTCTAATATCATTAGCAATTTTATTTAAAGAAACTGCTAATTGCTTTAATGCGCCATGTGTTTCTACAATAGCATCGTGTGCAGCCAAGGCTTCAAATTTATTTGGAGCAGTTATAAATGGCAATCCAGTAAATTCTGCAATAAATTCTGCAACACGTTTAGAGTAGCCTTTTGGTGTATTTAAACCTGTACCAACAGCTGTACCACCTAAAGCTAATTCGCTTAAATGTGCTAAAGTGTTTTCTAAAGCTTGCAACCCATGATCTAATTGAGAAACATATCCAGAAAACTCTTGCCCTAAAGTTAGAGGCGTGGCATCCATTAAATGGGTACGACCTATTTTTACAACGTTTTTAAAATCGGATGATTTCTTTTTTAAAGTATCTCTTAATTGCTTAACTCCTGGAATAGTATTTTCTACAACTTTTTTGTAGGCAGCAATATGCATACCTGTAGGGAAAGTATCGTTGGAAGATTGAGATTTATTTACATCATCATTAGGTTGAATTGTTTTTTCTCCTTCACCTATTTTATGCCCAGCAATTTGGTGCGCTCTGTTTGCAATAACTTCATTAACATTCATGTTACTTTGCGTACCAGAACCCGTTTGCCAGATTACTAGAGGGAATTGGTCGTCATGCTTACCTTCTAAAATTTCTTCGCATACTTGTGCAATTAAATCTCTTTTCTCAATAGGTAAAACACCCAACTCACAGTTAGTAAATGCTGCTGCTTTTTTTAGGTAAGCAAAGCCATAGACTACTTCTAATGGCATTGTAGCTGCGGCTCCAATTTTAAAATTATTACGAGAACGTTCTGTTTGCGCTCCCCAAAGCTTATCAGAAGGGACTTTTACTTCTCCCATCGTGTCTTTCTCTATTCTGTAATCCATATCGTATTGATTAATTAAGGCTGCAAATTTACAATATTTTGGGGTATTAGGTGATTAGTTTATGGTGTTTTTGTAACGAAATAATTATTGAAAATTAATTTAAAAGTATTCTTCATCATCATTAGAAGATTATAAAAAGATTACTTTTGAAAACTTAAATGAGATATAAATAATAAAAAAATAGAATGAATAAAATAATTGTAAGTGTATTATTAATGAGTTTTACCTCGCTATGGAGTCAAAATGCTGAGGATTATTATAAAAAAGCACAGTTTTCTTTTGAAAGTAAGGACTATAAAACCGCTTTAAAACAAATAGATAATGCCATAGCAATAGATTCTAGTAATGTAGATTTCTATTTTTTAAAAGGATCAAGTTATCTAGAATTAGGTGAAGTGTTAGAAAGTTATAAAGTCTATTCTAAAGCAATTAATAAATTTCCTAAAAATGCAGCTCTTTATAATCAAAGAAGTACGCTATTATATTATAGTAAAGAATATAATGCAGCACTCAAAGATATTTCTAAAGCAATAGAAATGGAGGCTAATGATACTTTAAGAAATGAATATTTAATAAATAGAGGTTCTATTAAAGGAAAAAAAAGAGATTTTACAGGAAGCTATAAAGACTTAATTAAAGCTTATAAATTTAACCCCAAACACTTAGGGACATTAACTAATTTAGGAGCAGTCTGTGATGAAATTGGTAAAGGAGACGAAACCTTAAAATACTTGTTAGAAGCAGTCGCGGTAGATTCTACATTTTATCCCGTTTATAATAACATAGGTTTTAAGTACCAAGAAATGGGAGATTACAAAAAAGCAATTAAGTATTTTAATAAAGTATTAAAATATAATATAGAAGACCCTTTTGCATACAGTAATAGAAGTTATAACTGGTTAAAACTGGGGGATACTGAAAAAGCAATGGAAGATATAAACAAATCTATAGAATTGTTCTCAGAAAACTCGTATGCCTACAGAACAAGAGCCTTAATTTACATAGAGATGAAAGCTATTAACAAGGCTTGCGAAGATATTGATACTGCTATAAAAAAGAAGTTTACAGTAACATATGGTGATGAAGTTGAAAAGTTGAAAGAAGAGTATTGTAATAATTAATAGAAAAACTCTTAATAACCCTGTTAATAATTATTAAAATAGTATTGTATAAAAAAAGAGTTTAACTTATCTTTGTGCAAGATTTAAAAACAAGATACAGACAATTATGTTCGAATTTGACCAATATTTAGGCTTTTTAGCATTTTTAACAATCTTAACCATCGGGTTTTGGTTAATGATATTTTTAGTAACATTTGTTGTTCCTTATTGGATAGGAGGAGCT
>NZ_JBSHNS010000203.1:0-1230 GCF_053601635.1 Pontimicrobium sp. MEBiC01747 | reverse complement strand
TAGAATAACTGTTGATGGAGCAAACTATACTAATAGAATACCTGCAAGTACTAATACATTAGGTTTTGATGCAGCAACATTTCATTTATCAAATCCTAGTAATAGTATTATAGACAATGATCAAACTTCAGCCACTATTAGGCTTACATCTAATCAAGAAACGTATGGATTATTTCTTGTAGGATTAGCTGTAGATGTATGGTTGCCAGACTTAGCTCCTATTACATTAGTACCTACACCTCCATCTACAATAGCACAAGATCCGGGATCAACAATGTCATTTGGTTTTGATATTGAAAATAATGGAAACGATAATGCTATAAATGTTCAAGTAACATCAACTATAGCTCCAGAAGTAGATTTAGTTGAACCAATTACTGGATTACCAACTGGAATAACTTATACTTACAATTCCTCGACAAAGATTTTAACTTTCTTTATAGCTAATGGGCTTGCTGATGTAGGAGCCCCTCCATTAAGTGTTAATTATCAAATAATAGTTAAAGATGAATGTTACTTTTTAGAAGGTAGTTGTTCTTCAAGTTTTTCTTCTCAATTTACTGCCACTTATAATGGAGTATTAAACCCTAATTTACAAACAACAGTGACCTCTAGTTCTGTTGATAATTGTGGTATTGGAGATGAATTACCAACAATAATACAAATAAATCAACCTAATGAAGCAACATGGCTTACAGCTTTAGGTAGTTTAGATAGAACTGTTGAATGTAATGACCTTACAGGCTTAGCTGATGCCCAGAGTTTAGCACCTATAGCTTCATGCCCTAATTTAATTCCAATAAAAACAGCAGGAAGTTTTATAACCGATCCTAGTTGTAATGATAATGGTAGCTATACAAATACTTGGAATTTTACTGACGCATGTGGTAGAACTATTGCCAACTTTGTTCAAGTAATAACTATCCAAGACTCTACTCCTCCAACATTTACTGCACCCGCAGATATTGAAATATTTACAGATGCATCATGTAACTATGATGCTGGAGTAAACATTACGGGAGATGTTACAGACGAAGCAGATAACTGTTCTGCAACACTAGACGCGACCTATACAGACACTATAGTCGCTGGAACTTGCGAAGGATCGTTTATTATTACCAGAACATGGACATTAACAGATAGCTGTGGTAACACTGCGCCAGAACAAACGCAAACCATCACGGTGTCCGATAATATCGCACCAACATTTACTGCACCTGCAGATATTGA
>NZ_JBSHNS010000202.1:0-283 GCF_053601635.1 Pontimicrobium sp. MEBiC01747 | reverse complement strand
CCTGGCCCTCCTGCTTTAGGGGATGCTGTTAATTGGTATACAAACGCCACTGGAGGTACTGCTTTAGCTTCTGGACTTAATTATACGCCTACCGATACAGCTATTGGAGTTTACACTTACTATGCTGAAGCTGAAGAAACTATCTCTGGTTGTGTAAGCTCTAGAATACCAGTAGTTCTTACTATTGAAATGCCTGCTAATGCTGGCGCAGATGGAGGCATTACTATCTGTGACGATAGTTCTACAACTATAGATTTATTTAGTTTAATCGCTGGTGAAGATG
>NZ_JBSHNS010000201.1:0-380 GCF_053601635.1 Pontimicrobium sp. MEBiC01747 | reverse complement strand
CTACGATGCTGGAGTAAACATTACAGGAGATGTTACAGACGAAGCAGATAACTGTTCTACAACCCTAGACGCTACCTACACAGACACTATAGTCGCTGGAACTTGCGAAGGATCATTCGTAATCACCAGAACATGGACATTAACAGATAGCTGTGGTAACACTGCGCCAGAACAAACGCAAACCATCACGGTGTCCGATAATATCGCACCAACATTTACTGCACCTGCAGATATTGAGATATTTACAGATGCATCATGTAACTACGATGCTGGAGTAAACATTACAGGAGATGTTACAGACGAAGCAGATAACTGTTCTGCAACACTAGACGCGACCTATACAGACACTGTAATCGCAGGAACTTGCGAAGGATCATTTA
>NZ_JBSHNS010000200.1:0-1017 GCF_053601635.1 Pontimicrobium sp. MEBiC01747 | reverse complement strand
GTGTAGCCTGCTTGAAAATAAGGTGCTAGTTCCTCCACTTTTTTAGCCGTTTTTACTTGCATACTTTTTACTTCTATTTTATTTATTAATTCGGAAAATGTTGCTTCTCCCGAATTATCAAAATTCCAATTAGCTAATACAACTAGTCTTACTTTATTATTATCTGGAATTGTCTTTTTAGAGTCTGCTCCTTTTAAATAATTGGCATACCCTTCTAGCGATACTAAAATAGCTGTATGGTTTTTATTATGTGTTGGCAAGCTATTTCCCACCATAACCGAAAAAACACCTTTCCCTTCTTCTTCATTAATATCTTCTATGCCCTCTTTATCTTTATTTAGTATATCTACTTCTTTAGCATGTGCTAAATAAGATAGACTGTCTTTAGAGGGTATGTGTTTTTCAAATTGCTTTTTAGTAATGTCTATAGTATAACAACCATCTTCTGGTTGCTCCCATTCCATTAGTTTTAATACGTTTTGCTCTTGAGTCGTTTTATTATGTATTTCTGGTCTTGTTATTTTATCTGAAGCTTCGGGTTGCAATATATCGGCAATAGTGCTAGATTTTATTTTTAATCCTGTCATTTCTTCTTCATTAAAGAGTAGTAATGCCATCCATGGTACTGGTTTAAAGTCCTGAGATGCGTTTCCTTCTTCTTGAAATGTATATGGTTTTCCATCTATTGTGCGTTCCCATGGTAAAGTGCGTCTGGAAAAAACAATATGTGGAAGGGTTTCTGAGTAACTCCCCGATTTATTTGCTGGTGGATATACAGAATATATATCATTTGGCTTTAATGTAAATCGTGCTGCATCAACTCCAAAACTGAATGTTTTATTTATATTTTGAATACTTTGTTCTTTATGTACTACATTCTGCTCTACCTCTACGGTATATTTCCCTGCGACCATAGGTGATAGAAAGCATTGCAGTATTTTTGTATTCTCACTCATTTTTAATTATTTACATCTGTTGGGTATTGAGGTATTTCTCCTATTTCGCACAGTACTGGTG
>NZ_JBSHNS010000199.1:0-2431 GCF_053601635.1 Pontimicrobium sp. MEBiC01747 | reverse complement strand
CTAAAATTGGTTATAAACAAAAACTCACCCTTTTTTAGAGTGAGTTTTATTGTTTATTTTAAAAGTGTTTATGGACGATAAATTTTCTCATAAAGATCTTTATATATTTCTTTAATAATATTTCGTTTCATCTTCATGGTAGGGGTTAGGTGCCCTCCATCTATAGACCATACATCTGGCGTTAACTCGAAACGTTTAATTTGTTCCCATTTTCCAAACTTGGTATTACAAGAGTCTACTTCTTTTTGAATTCTGTCTATTACTAATTGAGATGCCGATATCTCTTCGTTAGATTTTCCTATGTGATGTCCTTTTTTATCTATCCAATCTTTTATAAACTCAAAGTTAGGTTGTATGATAGCGGCAGGCATTTTTTCTCCTTCTCCAACTACCATAATTTGTTCTATAAATAAAGATTGTTTTAAATCGTTTTCTAGTAGGGTAGGGATAACATATTTTCCTCCAGATGTTTTAAACATTTCCTTTTTACGACCAGTTATTTTAAGGAAACCGTCTTCATCTATCATACCTTTATCTCCTGTATGGAAGTAATCTCCCGTCATTACACTAGCCGTTTTTTCAGGGTCCTTATAGTAGCCTTTCATTACATTTCTACCTTTTATAAGTAGTTCGCCATCTTCTGCGACTTTAACTTCTACACCATCAATAGGTTTTCCTACAGCACCAATTTTAAACATATTATCTGCGTATTTTCCAACGGATACAACAGGAGAGGTTTCGGTTAAACCATAGCCTTCCATAACTTGCATTTTTGCTGCACAGAATATTCTAGATAATCTAGGCTGTAAAGCGGCACTACCAGAAACCATTGTTGTTAATTCTCCTCCAAGTGCTTCTCGCCATTTACTAAATATTAATTTATTTGCAATTTTTAGTTTAAACTCATACCATGCTCCGTTTTTACCATAAGGTTCCCATTGTTCTCCTAATGCTATTGCCCAATGAAAGAGTTTACTTTTTATACCTGTTAACTCAGTTCCTTTAGCATAAATTTTGTCATACACTTTTTCTAGTAGCCTAGGTACAACACTCATTAAATTAGGTTTTATTTCTTTGGCATTATCTCCAATTTTATCTATGCCTTCTGCAAAGTATATAGAAACTCCTGCATGTTGATATACATATATTAACACACGCTCGAAAACATGACAAAT
Source organism: Pontimicrobium sp. MEBiC01747 (assembly GCF_053601635.1). Taxonomy (NCBI): domain Bacteria; kingdom Pseudomonadati; phylum Bacteroidota; class Flavobacteriia; order Flavobacteriales; family Flavobacteriaceae; genus Pontimicrobium; species Pontimicrobium sp. MEBiC01747. The sequence continues at coordinate 1,256 of NZ_JBSHNS010000199.1, read as the reverse complement.
AGGTAAAAAACTTAATACTCTTGGGTTACCATGAGATAGTGGTAATCTTGGTATACTGTTTAAAACATTACTTGTAATATTATCATGAGACAACATTACTCCTTTTGGTTTTCCTGTAGTACCAGAGGTGTATATAATTGTTGCTAAATCGTCTGGAGTAACGGCATCTTTTCTTGCGTCTACTTCTGCTTGATTGCTAGTTTCTTTTCCTAATTCAAATAATTCTGAGTAATGTTTACAGCCTTCTATATGGTCGAAACAGTAAACTTCTTTAAGTTTTGTATTTGCTTTTATTTTATTAACTTTTGCTAAGACTTCTTCGTCTGATACGAAACAGTAAATAGATTCGCTATGGTTTAAAACATACTCATAATCTTCAGCAGAAATGGTAGGGTAAATTGGAATATTTTGGGCGCCTATTTGTAGCACTCCAATATCTACTATATTCCACTCTGTTCTATTTGTTGTAGATATTACAGCAATTTTATCATTTTTTTGCACGCCTAACTTTAAAAGTGCGCGACTCATTGCATTTGCTTTATCTATATATTCTTTAGTAGACGTTTTAATCCATTCTCCATTATATTTTGTAACTAAAGCGGCATCTAAATTGTGTTTTTCTAGTTGATAATAGGGAAAATCGAAAAGTCGTGTAATTTCTGTCATTCTCTTATAGGACGTTAGTATGTTCTTGCAAAGTATAAAAAATACAAGGATTATCAAATGTGATAATTAAAAAAGAAAGTAGTATAACAACACCTCTTTTTTATATTGTTATTAATAATTGTCTGGAAACTATCTATTTATATAATGTCGTTATTTACTTTAAATCATGACAAAAATAAGGGAGTTATTAAAAAATAACTCCCTCTGCTAATTAAATGATAGCAAAAATTTATGCTTCCTCGTATATATTTAATAACTAACTGTTTTTAAATGAACCCCTTAACTTTCATTTGATTAAATATGTAGCACAAATTCTTCGTAAAAGTATGTAGAATTTAAGAATTACAAATGTAAAAAATCGTAATTTTTACTCTTTTAGATATTCTTTCATAAAAGTATTATCCTTTTTAAAATACTCTTTTGGAGACTCTTTCATGAATAATTTGAATTCTTTTAAAAAATGAGACTCGTCATAATAATCGTACATAAAAATTAAATCTTTAAATTTAATAGGCTTACTGGCATATTTTCTCATTAACTTTAAAAAGCGATAGAGTTTTATGTATTTTCCAGGGGTTACACCTACAATT
>NZ_JBSHNS010000198.1:0-1707 GCF_053601635.1 Pontimicrobium sp. MEBiC01747 | reverse complement strand
CCTGGCCCTCCTGCTTTAGGGGATGCTGTTAATTGGTATACAAACGCTACTGGAGGTACTGCCTTAGCTTCTGGCCTTAATTATACGCCTACCGATACAGCTATTGGAGTTTACACTTACTATGCTGAAGCTGAAGAAACTATCTCTGGTTGTGTAAGCTCTAGAACTCCAGTTACATTAACAATAATTGGTATTCCTACGCCAGATGCACCTGCCAATGTTCAGTCCTGCAATAACTATACTCTACCTGCTTTAACTGTTGGTAACTATTTTGATGGTACTAATGGAACTGGCAATGCATATACTGCTGGAGATATCATAAACACAACAACAACGCTTTATGTATATGCAGAAACTGGAACTACTCCTAATAATTGTTTTGCTGAAAATAGCTTTACTATTACAATAGATACGACGCCTACTCCTGATGCGCCTGCCAATGTGCAGTCCTGCGATAGCTATACTTTACCTGCTTTAACTGTTGGTAACTATTTTGATGGTACTAATGGAACAGGTAATGCGTATGCTGCTGGAGACATCATAAATACAACAACAACGCTTTATGTATATGCAGAAACTGGGACTACTCCTAATAATTGTTTTACCGAAAATAGCTTTACTATTACCATTAACATTTCTCCTACAGCTTTTCCTATTGCTGATATGGAACAATGTGATGACGATTTAAATGGATTTGAATTTTTTGATTTAACGTCAAATGATTCTACAACAATTAATGGACAAACCAATGCAGTAGCAACTTATTATACTAATATGTTAGATGCTCAAGCAGGTACTTCTCCTATTATTACTGCTAATGCTTATCAAAACACAACTAATCCAGAAACCATATATGTAAGAGTTGAAAATACTTTAACTGGTTGTTATGGTATTAATTCATTTAATCTAATATTAAATAGCACAGGAGCTACAACTCCTATTCCGCTAGTACATTGTGACCCAGATAGTGATGGCTTTGGAGTTTTCAATTTAACTGATGCCGATACAGAAATAGCAACTGGAGCTACGGTAAACATAACATACCATGAAACCCCTGCAGATGCTAATAATAATATAAATGCATTAGTAAGTCCATATAACAATATAGTAGCAAATAATCAAACAATCTATGTTCGTGTTGAAGACTTTGTTACAGGATGTTTTAATATGATTTTACTAGAGTTAATCGTCAACCCAACCCCACAAATAACAGACCCCACCCAATTAGAAGTCTGTGACGATGATGCCGATGGCTTTGCCAGTTTTGATTTAACCGAAAAAGAGCCAGAAATACTAAACCAATTAGACACAGACCCATCCAACGATTTAGACCCTGCACAATACATCGTAACCTACTATATCACAGAAGCCAATGCCAATGCAGGAACCAACCCTATAGCAACGCCAAATGCCTTTGTCAACACTATAGCCAATACCCAAACCCTATGGATACGAGTAGAAGACAATACCAATAGCTGTGCAACAGTACGCCCACTAGAACTCATAGTCAACCCATTACCCGTACTCGTACAACCAAGCCCACTAGAACTCTGTGATGTTAACAATCCAGGCGATGAAGTCGAAGAATTTAATCTAGAAGAGGCCAACGCACAAATACTAAATGGACAAACAGGCATCACCCTAAGCTATTACCTAACCCAAGCCGATGCCGATGCCGCAGTTAACCCATTACCAACACTATACACC
>NZ_JBSHNS010000197.1:0-5195 GCF_053601635.1 Pontimicrobium sp. MEBiC01747 | reverse complement strand
TACTTCTACAGCATAAGGAATTTCTTTTTTGTAGTGCATTAAAATTTTCTCTCTAATTTTTTCGTTTACAAAAAAGCGTTCTGGTTTATCTGTTAATTGATCTTTTGGATAAAATGGTGGTGACTCTGGTAATAACTCTATTATTTTATCGAATACTTCTTTTACATTAAAGCCTTCTAATGCAGAGATAGGTATAATTTCTGCATTAGGAACTTTGCTAGCCCATAATTGTACTTGCGCTTCTAATTGTTCTTGGTTAGAGGTATCTATTTTATTTAATAGTAATAGAACTGGTATTTTAGCACTAGTAATTTTTTTAAAAAAAGCTTCATCTTTTAGTTCCTTTTCTCCAATTTCTACCATATAAATTAATAGATCTGCATCTTCAAAAGCCGATTTTACAAAATCCATCATAGAAGATTGCAACTCGTAAGCTGGTTTTATTATCCCTGGAGTATCTGATAATACAACTTGAAAATCATCACCGTTTACAATACCTAAAATACGGTGTCGTGTTGTTTGCGCCTTAGATGTAATTATAGATAGTTTTTCTCCCACAAAGGCATTCATAAGTGTGGATTTACCTACATTAGGATTCCCTATAATATTTACAAAACCTGCTTTATGACTCATGTCTTTCTTTTTTAATACGCTGCAAAGTTACAACCTTCCTATATTTATTCCGCTTTAATTAAACATAATACTTAGTTATTTGTATTATATTTTTAACTTTTAATAGCAATAACTACCTCCATAAAAATGTAATAAAATTGTGTTTTTATTTATGCTAAAAACAAAAAAGTTCTATCTTACATATCTATTATAAAATATATTGTTTGCTTTCCCTAAAAGTAGACTCTCGTAAAAATTAATTACAATGGAATTAAGTAAAATACAAGAGGCTATTAGATTGTGGATTGATTCTGGAAAAAACAAAGAATTAATTAAATCTTTATTTGCAAATAATCACAACGCCTTTCAATTTAAATACACACAAACTACCAATACAACTATAAAAACTTTTTTGCATGTATATCTTGCTATTGTTAAAGACCCAGAAACTAATATAGAATCTTTAAGGTGCTTTGCTATTAATTCTGATAAAGACACAAAAGCTGTACACGAAAGAGGTAATATGGCGAATTATATTAGCGAATACTCTATTATTTCAGATACTCCACCAGAAGCAGATAGTAATAGATCTGATACAGTACCAAGAGAACAAGCTTTAAAAAGAATTAACAACTGGATTACAGAAAGAAACGAGTGGATAGATTACCAAATAGACACAAATATTGTGCTATTTCAAATTTTTGTAATCCCTACACATTATTTAAAGAAAGGTACAGATTATCGAGCTTACTTTGCTTTACACAAAAAAGAAAGCACAGAACCTAGCGCTGTTTCTAATTTAAAAGGAGATATGATTGTTTGGGATATGGAAAATAAAAATATTGTTTACCCTCCTCCTCCTCCTCAACCTCAAACTTATTATAATACTATACGTTTAGTTCCACCTTTTGGAGATACACAAAACCAATCTACAAGAAGAGACAACTTTTTTTTATACAAACTAGTAACTGGAAATAATTAATATTGTTTTGAATTCAAAATTATGGCTGGAAGTCCTTTTGGCTTTACCTGCTTTAGCTTCTTTTATTGGAATTATTATTACAAGTTTTATTTTAAAAAAACTGACTCTAACTAGTAAATATATTTACCTGTATTTAATAATTGCTTTTACTACAGATATGCTAAGTAGATACTTAGCTTTAAATGATAATAATCTCATTTTAGTTCCCATTTTTGGTTTTTTAGAATTGACCTTATTTGCTATGATTTATAAAACTATTTTATTTAAAGAGAATAGATTATTCATCTATATTATTGCAATATGCTTATTACTTATACTAATAGATATTTTCACTTGTAATCCCTCCAACGTACAGAACTTTCACTCTTACGGTAGAGTTTTAGATGGTTTTACTATTACTTTTTTAAGTCTCTATTTTTATTGGAAAATAATTAATACTCCTTATAAACACAACAAGTTAACACAATTAAATACTGCCATTTTTTTATTCTTTTTATTAAATAGCATCTGGTTTTTAACCACCAATTTCCTTGTCAATATATCTTACAAAATAATATTTTCGCTTTGGATAATTAACATTATAGCCATGACAATATTCTACTCATTTCTAAGCTTTTACTTATGGAAAAATGGCAAAACCCAGAAATAGTAGCTATATGGATTACTATTGGTTTATTAACAATAGTATGCCTTGGTATAGCAATAGTATTTTTTATCCGCATTCACATAAAACGTATGCTTATAGCGCAAGAAAAACTAAATATCGAGAAACTAACACATCGAGAAGAATTACTTAAAACGAGCGTAATTATACAAGAACGAGAGCGCAAACGCATTGCTTCCGATTTACACGATGACTTAATTAGTAAGCTTAATGTACTTTCTTTAGCTATAAGCTCTAAATCTAAGATTGTAAATCCTGAAAAAATGTTAACAGAGAGTATTGCAACTGCTCGTAGAATTTCTCACGATTTATCGCCTCCGCTACTAGAAGAAACTAGTATAGCCGAATGGATTAACACAATAACTCACCCGCTTAAAAGCCAATATACTATTGAGTTATTTACCTCAAATACATTACAGCTTAAAATACAAAAAAACATAAAACTACAATTAATACGCATATTACAAGAGTGTATTACTAATAGCATTAAGCATGCCAATGCTACCCTATTGTCTTTTGCTTTACGAATCACTAAAAACTATATCGTTTTAAGAATAAAAGATAATGGAAAAGGATTTAATTCTAAAAAACAATTTAAAGGTTTAGGGTTAAAAAACATGGAACTTAGAATACACTTACTTAAAGGCAAATACCGGCTAAAATCGACTATACATAAAGGGACAGATTTACTAATATTAATTCAACTTCCTAAACAATGAACGCAACAAACTTAAACTTAGCTCTAGTAGATGATGATAAATTAATAGTAGAGCTGCTAAAAAATTTCTTTGTAGAAGATACTCATATTTCCATTAATATAATTGCACATCATGGTCATGATTTTATAAAACAATTGCATTGCTGTAGAACAATTCCAGATATTGTTTTGTTAGATTTACGCATGCAGAAAATGAATGGAGTGGACACTATGGCCGTTTTAAAAAAGGATTTTCCTGATATTAAAATCATTGTTTTATCCTCTCATTACAAACCAACTTTTATAGGATTTATACTTAAATCTGGTGCCAATGCTTTTATACCAAAAGATACAGGATTAAATGATTTATTAAAAATAATAGAAGAAGTCCATACAAAAGGGCATTACTTTTTACCTAACCAAATTGAAGTTATTAGAGAACAAATATTAAACAATTCGCCTAAACCTATTTTAGAAGAAAAACAATTACTTACAGATCGAGAAATGGATGTACTTAAATTAATTTGCTCTCAATACACTGCTAAAGAAATAGGCGAAAAACTATTTATTACACAACGCACTGTAGAGGGACATAAAAACCGAATTCTTTTAAAAACTGGTGTTAAAAATACAGCTGGATTGGTTATCTATTCTATACAAAATAATATCATTAACCCCGATGAGTTTTTTTTAGGATAACAAAACACGTATTTATACGCTTATATATTTAAAACCGTATTTTTATTTTTGATAGCTATACCTTATTAATTAACCTGTATGCATGACCAATACATTTAACTTATTTATTAATGTAGAAATATTTTATAGTTATTATAAAAATAACAGCTGTAAAGATGCAATATTCAAGCCTACAGAAATACTCAATTAATAATGGCAACCTCACCTAATTTATATCTAAACTTATAACAACTATTAACAATGAATTCACCTAACATAAAAACACCAGGAGTTTACATTAATGAAGTAGATGCTTTTGGTAATTCTGTAGTACCAGTAGCTACAGCCGTACCTGCATTTATTGGCTACACACCGCAAGCAAAATACGAAGGCAAAGACTACACTAATGTACCAACAAAAATAACATCTTTTGCAGATTTTCAGGCTATTTTTTGTTATCCTAATCCTCCAGCACCTGCAGATCTTGCAAAACAGTATAATCCGCAGTACTATTTAGTAGCACAACAAAGCAAACCAGAGAAAGGGGACTATATACTTATAGAAAGCACGTATTACTCTATTGTACCAGACCCAAATACGGTGTATTATTTATATAACAGTATTCGCTTATTTTACGAAAACGGTGGTGGAGATGCTTATATTGTTTCTGTAGGCACTTATGGTGCGCCATCTGGAGCTGGAATAACACCTGGAGAGCACATTATAAACCCTAATGTAGAATTGAATGCACTTAGCAATGGTCTTGCTTTATTAAAACAAGAACAAGAACCTACCATGTACATTTGTCCAGAAGCTACATTATTGTCTGTAAACAACAATGGTACTTTAATGCAAGAGATGTTATTGCAGGTCGAAAGCATGCAAACCGCAGTTTGTATTTTCGATATTATAGGCGGTCGAGATCCAGACCCTATTCTATATACAAATGACATAGAAACATTTAGAGATAATACTGGTACAAATGGATTAAATTATGGCACTGCTTACTATCCTTTTATAGAGACAACCATAATGCAATCGTCTAACATTGATTACACCAATTTATTTGGTGGTGCTATAAAACAGCTACAACCTTTATTAAGTCCCACTACTAATCCAAATAGTACCGTAGATACTATTTTATCTAATATTGAAATGCCGCCAGACAAACCTTTAACAGTTAGTCAATATAACAATGCCTTAATGCAAGCTAGCAGTACTTATGCTAAAATAATTAATCATGTATTAAGCGATATTAACATGCTACCGCCTAGTGGTGGAATAGCTGGTGTTATTACTAGAACAGATAACGAAATTGGCCCATGGCAAGCGCCTGCCAATACCTCTATAACGAGCGCAGTATCTCTACCTATAAAATTATCTAATACTCAACAAGCCAATCTTAATGTAGATGCTGTATCTGGGAAATCTATAAATGCTATTCGTTTTTTTAATGGTTTAGGTATTTTAATTTGGGGTGCACGTACTTTAGACGGTAATAGCCAAGATTGGAGGTATCTTCCGGTAAGAAGAACAATAACGTTTTTAGAACAGTCCTGTAA
>NZ_JBSHNS010000196.1:0-4039 GCF_053601635.1 Pontimicrobium sp. MEBiC01747 | reverse complement strand
TTTTACTTCTGCACTTGAGCTTTTTTTGAAGGTGTCTCCTAATCCTTCTAATATTTCTAATTTTACGGCACCTTCTTTCCATGTTCCTGGATAGGTTAATATGGGTTCTATTCTTGATGGTACTGGTCTTTTGAATCGTTTATGATAGCGTGCAACAAATTTGTGATTTTTTTGATTTAAAATCTTTTTTAAATAGGTTGTTGCTATTTTATGTTCTTCTTTAGAAAGCGATAAGTCTACAGTAACTAATAACTGCCCTAATTGTGTTTCTACTAATTCTTTATTTGCACTACTTGCATAGGCTATGTCTGCATTTCTAGAGAAAAAACTATAGCTCAATGCTGGTTTTCCGTCTTGATCTCTGGCAATTACTGGGGTAGATCTTAAGGCATAAAAAACATTGTTTTTTTGATGGTCTCTAAAGATTTCTACGTCTGGAAGTCCTGGAACTCCTATTTTGTCTAATAATGATAGCATGATTGTATGTTTTAAATTATTTTTTTTGGATTAATTAATTGTTGTTATTGGTAGCATTAATTGTGGTGTATTTGGAGGGATTGCATAAACTTGTTCTTCTTGCGATCCATCGTTAGCAAAAATGCGTACTGTAGCATTTAATGGCACTGTTACTGGCATATCTGGAATAATTGCAACATCACTAACTTTACTTTGGTTTAAGAATAGTACAGCTGTACCTAGCATCTCTGGGTCTGTGCTATTTATTGTTATTTGTAATGCTACTATTCGCCCTGTAAATGTTGTAGGCCCTAATAGGGTTTCTACTTTTACGGTTCTAAATCCACTGTTATCTAAATTTATAAAGGGCTGTTCTGTATCGTAGTTTACCCAGTTGCCTTCAAATAAACGCCCATCATTAAGTATAAATCGGCTTCTTCCTTCCCAATTTCTAGAGTCTTCTTCTTCTACTAGTACTGCAAAAGATTTACTTGATTCTTCTGGTGTTAAACTTAATGTGGTTACTTTTTCTTCATTATCTGCTGCTGTGTATTTTATATCTATTAATGCTTGTTTTACTAGGTTATTACTATTTGCTAAGTTTGGTGTTATGTTAAATATTCGCGCAAATGGCCTATCTACTACTACCTGAGAGTCTTTTATGTTTTCTTCTTCGAACACCAACTTCTCATCTTTAAAGAAAAACTCTTGTCTTAGGTAATAATCGTACTTATTTTCTTCTGGTGGCTGAATTAAGTAGCGTTTCATTTGTGTGCTGCCCTGGTTTAATATGGTTGTTCTACCATTTGAACCTTTAGATGGTGCTAGAAATACTTGTACAGATCGTATGCTGTCGTCGCTAAATTGTAATTCTCCTGCTTGAATTTCTACTGGAATTAATGGAGAATGCGTATCCATATTAATACTTAAATCTCGCCTTGTTTCATTTTCAAAGAGTTGAGACGTTATTTTAGTCTCTGGGCTTCCTATAATAGAACCTGTATTATGTATAAATTCTACTTGATAGTCGTAATTAAGTGTGCCATATTGGTCTACAAAGAATTTTATTTTATCGTTTAAATTTGTTTTGTTTAATGTTAAACTGTGCTCGTGTAATCGTTTAGTTTTATCTCCTTCGTCTCCTTTATAACCGTACGAAATATGTACGATGGCTTCTCTAACATCATATTCATCAAAATCGAAACTTGCTCTTACTTCTAATTCTATTTCTTTAAACGGCCCTTCTCCTAAGGTTACCATTAGTAATTGTTTATCGGCATCGAATGCTGTTCCTGCCAATGATAAGGCTCCATTTGGATGGTATTTTATTGTTTTAGATTCTGCTTTATTAAATGTGAATTTTCTTTTTATTTGTTGAGAAATTTCTCTTCGTCTTAATCTGTATCCTACATTAACATCTATATCTAAAGCGGAGTCTGTTTCTCCTTCTTCTGCATCATCATCGTCTTCATTATCGTCATCATTACTGTCATCATCATTATCTTCATCTGGAGTTGTGACTTCATCGGAGGGTGCATCGTCATCGTCGTCTGTATTGTTTTCTTCTTCTGGATCTGTTGCTTCTTCATCTTCTGCACTTCCGCCTCCTGTTGTATCTTCTTCTGGTCTATCATTATCAGAGTCTGTTCCATCCACTGGGTCGTCTTCTGTTGTATCTTCTTCTGTTGTACCATCATCTTCATCTGTAGTATTTTCTTCTGTTGGTGGCTCTTCTTGTTCATCATCTCCTCCATCTGCATCTTCTTCTTCTCCTCTTACTCTATTTGCTATAGTTTCATTAATTCCTGCACTATAATCTTCTGAAGGTATTGCTGTAGCATTAAACAGCGTTGGCCCCATTAGTTTTTTTACTAACTCTATTCCTGTTGGGTCGTTACCTAAAATATTAGTTTGCGATTCTCCTTCTGCATATACTACTTGTTTAACTGTAATTGCACCTTCGCTCATTAGCTCCCTTATCATAACATCTACATCTGCACTGGCTGCTATGTTTATATTATCGTTTTTTACTCCTGCTCTCATATTAAAAGAGTGGTTCCAGAAATCTTCTGTGGCTTTAAAATCTACTGTTATTTCTAAGTTATAGGCTTTCATTACACCCAAATAGCTTAAATCGTACACTACTGCTACTTGTGTTTGTCCTTCTTGCTTTAGTAAATTCCACATTATCTGTGCTGGTTTATTACTTAATCGCGTAGAAAACACAGCTGTTTGTTTCATACTTAATGATGGTTTTGTAGAACCTGCTATTGTTACCTTAAAGTCTTCGGTATTGTTTTCGCTACTACCATCTGTACTAAACATGACTAATTTTACATCTCCATCCTTAAAAGGAACCATAGATAAACTAATACCGTCTCCGTATTTAGATTCTAGTTCGCTTTTAATGGCTTCAAATTTTTCATCGGAAGGTCCTAACTCTACTTGTAGGGTTAAAAAACCTCCCACTCGAGATTCATCTTTATCAAAATCTGGGTCTTCATCTTCTATTATTTCTCCATCTGTATATACTACATATTGCAATGCTTTACCGTTATCTGCTATTTTTACTTTTTCGTCTGGCAAACAGTAAAAACTATTTGGATCTGTATAGTCTTGGTATATTACACAGCCTTCTATAACTTCTTGTTTTTCTATATTTAACATGGTTTTACTTTTTAATTATTGATTGTATACTGTTTATTAAATTGAAACTCCTAATGCTCTAAAAGTGTTTTGTCCCGCAAACCCAAAAGCATTCCCATTACAGTTCTCTTTTTGATAACGTATTAAGGCTTCGGCTGTTCCTTTACCAAAATCTCCATCTACGCGTCCAGAATAATATGGATTACCTGTTTGGCTACTACGCATTCGTTTTAACCCTGTTTGGAGTTTTTCTACTAAATGTCCTGTAGAGCCATGTCTTACTTTTATAAATGCAGGGTTAGATGTTGTTGCTCTAGATATATTGTACAGATCACAACTATTTAAAAGGATATACTTAAAATCGTCTTGATTTTCTGCTTTATCATCGTACACGTTTTTTATAAATTTATCCCATGCATTCCAATCTCCATTTGTATAGCCTCTTGGAATATATTGTGGTGGACAGCCTGTTACCACTTGCCAACCATAACTACTATAATAGTCTGAAATGCAAAATGATGTAGAGTAAGGATCGTTTTTAATGGCTTTTACTTTTGTTGTTTTTGGATTGTTTCTTGCACAATGGATATTATCGCCAGGATTGCCTACTAATATATCTGCTGAAGGCCCATAATTAATTACTGGTTGTCCGTTACTTATAGTATAGTTTGCTCTTCGTAACGTAATTAAGCCATTTAAGCGTAATGCTCTATGAGGTTGAAAGCCTGAGTTGTTTCTAGGGTGTTGTCCTTTTTTATAGTTGTAAAACCCTGGTTGCATGCTATTAAATTGATGTTTACGCTTTCTATTACGTTGTGCATTTTTAAGGTTTGGTAATGTACTAGATAAAAACACTGCTACCTTACGTTCGGCTGGAAGCCACTGCCCTATAAGACATCTTGGATAGTAATAGTTTATATTAACACGTTGTAATAAG
>NZ_JBSHNS010000195.1:0-4165 GCF_053601635.1 Pontimicrobium sp. MEBiC01747 | reverse complement strand
AGTACGTGCCGTAATATAGCTAGAGTAATCTTCACCTGTGTAGGTTCCTACAAAAATGTAATCATTCCATGGCATAACGTCTCCTCCTTCTATATGGCATTCCTCAGATAATTCTATAATATTTTCAGGAGCAATTTCTTTTATTACATGTTGTATAGCTTCATATTCTCGGTCACGATCGGGTAATATGTTTGCTTTTACTAGTTTATTGTCTATAACAAAAGCTATATCTCTTGAGAAAATTTGATTATAGTCTTTTATAACCTCTGGTCTAAATACTTTTACATCATATTTTTTAAAAACATCAGCTACAGCTTCCATTTCTTTAACCATATCTTCCTCTACAGGGTACGTCCCTGCTAAGACATGTAATTTACTTTTTGGGTCGTAACAATCCTCTGCTTTAGGAGTTGGACCATTACTTTTTGCAGTTCCTAAAACAACAGCTCGTAATCTTGCTGTTTCGTTTTTTACATTTAGTTTTAACATAAGGTAAATATAAAAAAAAGCTTCATAAAATTTTATGAAGCTTTGTATATAAATATTCGAAATATTATCTATTATCTATTGTTTTGAATTCTCTGTGGTTTTCACCTATGTAAACTTGTCTTGGACGACCTATAGGTTCTTTACGAGTTCTCATTTCTTTCCATTGTGCAATCCAACCTGGTAGACGTCCTAATGCAAACATTACTGTAAACATCTCTACTGGTATTCCCATTGCTCTATATATAATTCCTGAATAGAAATCTACATTTGGATACAATTTACGTTTTACAAAATACTCATCATTTAGTGCTTCAGAAGCTAGCCCTTTAGCGATATCTAATACTGGATCTTCAATTCCCAAATCTGCTAATACTTCATCTGCTGCTACTTTAATTATTTTAGCTCTTGGGTCAAAGTTTTTATATACTCTATGTCCAAATCCCATTAAACGGAAAGGATCTTGTTTATCCTTAGCTTTAGCCATGAATTTTTTAGTATCGCCTCCATCTTCTTTAATAGCTTCTAACATTTCTAAAACAGCTTGATTAGCCCCTCCGTGAAGTGGCCCCCATAGTGCAGAAATTCCTGATGACAGTGAAGCAAATAAACCAGCGTGAGAAGACCCAACCATTCTTACTGTAGATGTAGAACAATTTTGCTCATGATCTGCATGTAATATTAATAATTTATCTAATGCATTAACTAAAATTTTATTTTGAGTGTATTCCCCATTAGGCTTTCCAAACATCATTTTTAAGATGTTTTCTACATAACCTAATGAATCATCTCCGTAGTTTAATGGTAAGCCACTCTTTTTACGCATAGTCCAAGCTACTAATACTGGGAATTTACCCATTATTTTAACTACCGTCTTGTACATATCTTCTTCAGAATCTACATTAACTGAAGATGGATTAAATGCTGTTAAAGCACTTGTTAAAGACGATAACACTCCCATTGGATGGGCAGACTTTGGAAAAGCGTCTAATATTTTTTTAATATCGTCATCTACTACAGATTCGTTTTTAACATCTGTATGAAATTTATCTAACTGCTCCTTAGTTGGTAACTCTCCAAAAATTAAAAGGTAAGCTACTTCTAAAAAATCTGCTTTTTCTGCTAAATCTTCTATAGCGTAACCTCTATATCTTAAAATTCCTTCCTCTCCATTTAAAAAGGTTATTGCACTCTCACAAGATCCTGTATTTTTATATCCTGGATCTATTGTAGTAACTCCTCCTGTTGCACCTCTAAGTGTTTTTATATCTATTGCAACTTCATTTTCTGTCCCTGTTATTAAAGGGAACTCATGCTTTTGTCCATTAATTTCTAACGTAGCAGTTTTTGACATATGTTCTATTGAATTTTTACTTGTTTTTGCGGATTGCTAATTTACAAAATATGTAGCGATTTATGAAACTCATTAGCAAAGGTTTTAACAATTAAAATATTGTTAAAACTTATCACAAAAAAAAGTGGTTATTTACCTAATAATTGTCGACAAAATTACTCTTTAATTACAAGTTTTTTAGTTAAGATATTGTTATTAAATTTTTAAGCGCAACAAAAAGTAAACAGTATGAGAGTTCTCTTTACAAAAAAAGCCATTAACTACTAGTTAATGGCTTTAAGTTCGTTTAACTTTAAACTTATTATTAATTAATTTTAAATGCTTTTTCTTTTGGATAATAAGCTACATCTCCTAATTCTTCTTCAATTCTAAGTAACTGGTTATACTTAGCCATACGATCGCTACGTGATGCTGAACCCGTTTTAATTTGCCCACAATTTAAAGCTACGGCTAAATCTGCAATAGTGTTATCTTCTGTTTCTCCAGAACGATGAGACATTACAGAAGTATATCCTGCATTATGAGCCATATTTACTGCTGCTATTGTTTCTGTTAACGTTCCTATTTGGTTAACTTTTATTAAAATAGAGTTAGCTATGTTTTGCTGAATACCTTTAGATAAACGTTCTACGTTAGTTACATATAAATCGTCTCCTACTAATTGTACGGCATCTCCAATTTTTTCAGTTAAATACTTCCAACCTTCCCAATCGTTTTCATCCATTCCATCTTCAATAGAAATAATAGGATACTTTTCGGATAATTCTGCTAAATAGTCTGCTTGTTCTATACTCGTTCTTACTTTTCCTGTTTCGCCTTCAAATTTAGAATAGTCATACTTACCATCTACATAAAATTCTGCTGCGGCACAATCTAAAGCAATCATAACATCATCTCCTAATGTATACCCTGCATTTTTTACAGCAGTAGCTATAGTATCTAAAGCATCTTCTGTTCCATCTAATGTTGGTGCAAATCCACCTTCGTCTCCAACAGCTGTACTTAAGTTTCTATCGTGTAATACCTTTTTTAGGTTGTGAAATATTTCTGTTCCCATTTGTAAAGCATGAGAAAAATTTTCTGCCTTTACAGGCATTACCATAAACTCTTGAAATGCAATTGGTGCATCACTATGAGATCCTCCATTTATAATATTCATCATTGGTACAGGTAGTGTATTTGCACTTACCCCACCTACATAACGATATAATGGCATACCTAATTCTGCTGCTGCTGCTTTTGCAACAGCTAAAGACACTCCTAAAATAGCATTAGCTCCTAATTTAGATTTGTTTGGTGTTCCATCTATTTTACACATTAAAGTATCTATGTAGTTTTGCTCGAATACATTAACGCCTAAAAGTTCTTCTGCTAAAATAGAATTTACATTATCTACAGCTTTAGTTACGCCTTTTCCCATGAATTTGTCTCCTCCATCTCGTAACTCTACCGCTTCATGTTCTCCTGTAGATGCACCAGATGGTACAGCTGCCCTACCTAAGTATCCGTTTTCTGTTTCTACATCTACTTCTACTGTTGGATTTCCTCTTGAATCGAAAATTTGTCTTGCGTGAACATTGATAATAATACTCATAAATAGTAATTTAAATTTTTAATACCCTTCAAATTTACAGTTAAATTCTGGGTTGTAAATAGTATTTGTTTCAGAATTAAATAAAATAATTGCTAAAACGTTTTAGTAAAATTGAAAAGGCAATAAATTGTCTGTTTTATTGCCTTTTATGTATTAGTTAGATTTAATATTGTTTATAAATTCATCAAATAAGTACGATGAATCGTGTGGTCCAGGACTTGCTTCTGGGTGATATTGTACAGAAAAACAGTTTTTAGATTTCATTTTTATTCCAGCAACTGTATTATCATTTAAGTGTACATGTGTTATTTCTAAATCTTCATGTGCTTCTGTTTCTTCTCTATTTATAGCAAAGCCATGGTTTTGAGAGGTTATTTCTCCTTTACCTGTTAACATGTTTTTTACAGGGTGGTTTATACCTCTATGTCCATTATGCATTTTATAGGTAGAAATGCCATTAGCTAAAGCAATTACCTGATGCCCTAAACAGATACCAAATAATGGTAAATCTCTTTTTATAATCTCTTTAGCTAAATTTTGTGCTTCTACTAAAGGTTCTGGATCTCCTGGTCCATTAGATAAAAAGTAACCATCAGGATTCCATGCACTTAATTCTTCGAAAGTAGAATTATATGGAAATACTTTTACATAAGCATCTCGCCTTACAAGGTTTCTAATAATATTCTTTTTAATTCCTATGTCTAAAGCTGCTATTTTAATAGCTGCATTTT
>NZ_JBSHNS010000194.1:0-800 GCF_053601635.1 Pontimicrobium sp. MEBiC01747 | reverse complement strand
TTAAAAATAATGAAGACAAGGTTCTATTACTTACTAAAATAATGCTATCGTTTTTTGTTTCTTTTGAAAGTTTTATTGCCAACCTAGCATAATAAAATTTATCTTTTATATCATCACTATTATCTGTTAATTCTTTTAGTTTGACAATACTATCTTTGGTTTTAGATAGATTTTGAGAAATAACAAGTTTTGGGAAGAAGAATAATATAGAAATGATATAAATTAATCTCAATGTAATTGTATTTATAGTGTTATGTCGAATTTATGTTTTAAATATAGAAAATAACTGAGAATTTGTTTTCTAACTAATCAATTTATATTCAAGCATATTACTGTATAAAGTTATAAATTCTATTTTATGTTGTTATTTTATAATATTATCCGTTTTCTGGAACGCTTGCTTTGTCCTTTTTGTTAAATACACTCGACAATTCTACTTTAACTTCTTTTATATCATGGTTTGATGTTTCTACTACCGTTTCTGTATTTGATGTAGGTAATACTGCAGTTAATAAGCCTATTGATAGTATCGCTATTAGTGTAAGTTTAATGTATTTCATGTTTGTTTGTTTTTAATTAATTGGTATATGTAGGGTTGTAAATATTATCCGTTTTCTGGAACGCTTGCTTTGTCCTTTTTGTTAAATACACTCGACAATTCTACTTTAACTTCTTTTATATCATGGTTAGATGTTTCTACTACCGTTTCTGTATTTGATGTAGGTAATACTGCGGTTAATAAGCCTACGGCTAGAATGCCTAGTAAAGTAATTTTGAAGGTTTTCATAATTGTTTGTTTT
>NZ_JBSHNS010000193.1:0-5169 GCF_053601635.1 Pontimicrobium sp. MEBiC01747 | reverse complement strand
GCTATACCTAAAGCAATTTTTAAACCTATACTTTTTGTGTTGTTCGTCATAATTATTTGTTTTTTGGGGAAATACAATTTCTATTTTAATATTTGTTTTTTTGCATCTAAAATAAATTAAATCTGTAATTTTATTTCGTTTTAAATTAATTTAAAAATATATGGACAAACTTATTTTATTTAATGCCTCGAAAGTAAATAAAATACTTAACAAACGAGAAGGTGAAAGCAAATTTGGTGAACATATTACTTTATTGCCTCCAACCACAAACATATACGAGTCTATTAAAAATTTAGATGTCCGCTATGTCATTATTGGTTTACCAGAAGACGTAGGTGTATTCGCAAACCACGGAAAATCAGGAACTTCAAAGGCTTGGGATGCAACAATTAAAATTTTGTTAAATACGCAAAGTAATGTATTTACACATGCAAATAAAGTATTACTTCTTGGGCATTTAAATTTTGAAGAGGAGCTAAATCAACTTTCTACATTAAATCAAAATAAGTCTAAAGATATTGGTAAGGCAAGACAACTTGTAGATACCATAGATAAACAGGTAACAGATATAGTTTACAATATTGTTAGCGCAGGCAAAATACCTATACTTATTGGAGGCGGTCATAATAATGCTTATGGTAACATAAAAGGAACTTCTTTAGCTAAAAAACACGCTATTAATGCTATTAATTTTGATGCTCACACAGATTTTAGAGCACAGGAAGGAAGACATAGTGGTAATGGCTTTATGTACGCTTATACAGAAGGTTTTTTAAATAATTATTTTGTTTTTGGTTTGCATGAAAACTATACTTCTCAATCTATTATAGATGTTTTAGATTCAACAAATGCATTAGACTATAATACTTATGAGGCCATAGACATTAGAAAAGAATTAAAGTTTAAAAAAGAAATGCAACGTGCTTTACAACATATAAAATCTAAACCCTTTGGATTAGAGATTGATTGCGATGCTATACAAAACATACCTAGTAGTGCGAAAACACCAAGCGGTTTTTCTGTTGATAAAGCAAGGCAATTTGTAAGCTATTTTGGTAACACGCCGCAAGTAAGTTATATCCATATATGTGAAGCTGCTCCTACAAAAAAAACAGCAAATCAAGTTGGTAAACTTATAAGTTATTTAATCACAGATTTTATTAGAAGTAATATTAAGTATTAGAACGTGTTTTTTCGCCTAAAAAACTAAAATACAATGTTTTGACTAGAGTTTTAACTTACAAACAATACATTTCATCTTGTTTTTATGTTTTTCATCGATATTTTAATTTTATTTTTTGTATCATTGTATTGTTTATGGTATTTGCCATAAATTTACGGTGTAAATGAAACATAAAATAAACTTTTAAGTCCCTAGAAAGAAACATTTGCTATTATATTTTGGTTGATTAGAAAGCATTCTTAAATCATACACACAAATTAGATCACCCTAAATCTATTATGCGATGTATATAAAGAATGCTTTTTTTATATAATCAATCGGCCTCTGCTCTATTTTACACAAAATTGTTATTAGAACTCATCTTGATTTTTCTATTTTTTTAAAAATGGTTCAAATTCGCCCACATTTTGTTATTTTTTCACTCCCAGCTATCGCTATAACTTTCAAAAAGTATCACATTTATAGAGACGTTTTTGCTCCTTATCATCTTGGTAAAAGCTAAGAAGTCAAAATAAATTCATTTCAAAAAAACATTAAAATTGTTTTTATATCGTTCTATTTTTACTAATTTTACATAAGCACTTATATAAACACATATATTAATGGATGCACTAAGAGGTTTTGGAGAATTAGGTTTGGGGTCTAGATTAAAAAGACTAAGTGATTATTTAATGAAAGAAACACAGATAGTGTATGATTTTTTTAAAATAGACTTTGATCCCTATTTATTTCCTGTTTTTAAAATTATATCCAATAAAAAGGGAGTTACAAATACCGAAATAAAAAATACTCTAAACTTATCGCAACCGGCAATAACGCAATCTATAAATAAGCTTATAAAAAAAGACTTAGTCATTATAAAAAGTGATAAGATAGATAAACGCAAGAAAATTGTTTTATTATCTAAAAAAGGAGTTGTATTAATCCAAAAGCTAAAGCCGCTTTGGAATTGTATAGATACAGTTATTAAAGATTATACATTAACAAGTTCTTGCTCTTTAATAGAACATTTAAATACTCTTGAAGACAAATTAAATACTCAAAGTTTTAGTAAAACTATAATTGAAATGGTAGAAACAAACACACAGAAAGACTTAAATATTATAAACTTTAAACCTGAATACTCTAAATTCTTTTATAATTTAAATATAGAGTGGTTAAAAACCTATTTTTATGTGGAACCGTTTGATGAAGAAGTTTTAAGCAAACCTAGCAAATATATTATAGATAAAGGTGGCTATATCTTTTTTTACAAACTAAATGATATAATTGTTGGCACTGTTGCTTTAATGCCTATTGATGGTGTAGAAAATGGCTACGAATTAACAAAAATGGCTGTTTCTCCTGAACACAGAGGTCATAAAATAGGGCAAAAATTAATGCAACATTGTATAGATTTTGCAAAACAGCATCAGTTTAGCAAACTTTTACTGTATTCTAGTACAATTTTAGAAAATGCCATTTATATATACAGAAAGTATGGTTTTATAGAAGTTCCTCTGGAAAAAAATAATCATTACGAACGCAGTAATATTAAAATGGAATATCCTTTATAATTAACAGTTAATTTGCTGTAAGGTAATTATCTAAATCGTTACAATAGGTTTCCTCTTTAGCGCAAAGTACACTAGCTGTTTCTATAATTAATTGTTTTAGTTTTTCATTCTCTGGATAAATTTTGTAGGCTAACTTAAATTCGGAATAAGCACCTAAAACGTTATTATTATGTAATCTACTTATTCCAGATTCCATTAAAAATCGAAATGCAATATTATTATCAATGGCTTTACGTATATCCATTAATTCATTGTGTTCTTTTTGGTATTTGACAAAGTTGTTTCTTTCAATAAAAAAGAAACAACTTATTATTAGTACTATTAAAAGTATTAAAGCTCCTTTTTGTTGGCTTTTCTCTTTTTCATTTTTCTTCAATGTAAATTTTCTCGAATAGCCTTGAAGCGGCACAAACGAAGTTATATTAGAAATTTTATATGGTTTTTTAGGCCTCTTTCTATGCACTCTATTATCCATTCCAAATCCCATTAACCCCATAATAATTCCTTTATTTATAGGTCTGTAAACAATAGATAATGTTACATAATTTAAACCGTTTTTAGTGTTTGTTTAGCTTGCTCGATAATGACTTCTGGATAGTTGTATAATTCCATTATTTTAATAGCATTACGCGTTGTTAGCTTTCCTTTTTTTAGTTTATGATCAAACACTAAATTGGTTTTATTAATATCTTCACAAAAGTGAAATAACTCGTAATTTTCTTTCTTTAATAACTCGGTTAATTCTATATCGTGAGTGGATACAAAAACGATATTATTTCCTTTATTTAAATACGATAAAATACCTTGTCCTCCAGAAATGCGCTCTGCTGTATTAGTCCCTTTAAAAATTTCATCTAAAACAAATAAACATGGGGGCTCTTCTTGTGATGCATCTATTAACGTTTTTAATGTAAGTACTTCTTCTAGGTAATAACTGGTATTTTCAAACAAATCATCAGTTATACGTATGGATGAATATACTTTAAAAAATGGTGCTTTATACGCTTTAGCAAAACAAAGGTTTAAGGTTTGTGCCAAAATGCTATTTACTGCTACAGTTCTAATAAAAGTAGTTTTTCCAGACATGTTAGAGCCTGTAAGTAACATGCTTTTGTTATTTAATTCTAAATTATTAGGAATACAATTTTTAATTAATGGATGTATTATCTTTTCTGTGCTTATTTTTTTACTCTTTATAAACTCTGGGGTACATAATGTTACATCACTGCTTTTTAATGAGGCAGTAGAAATGGCAGCATCTATTTCTCCTATAAATAAAAATAAGGCTTCTATACTTTGTTTTTCACTCTTTATATCGTCTAGGAAACTATTAAATAAAATATATTCAATATTAAATAGAATTTTAAACGATTCTATCATCATCCATATTGCAAATATATACTCATTACTTAAATCTACATTAAAGCCTAAAAACTCTGTTTTTAGCTTTATCCTTTCTATCTTCTTTAAAAATGGAAAGGTATTATAGTGCGCTTTTATTTCTTTAAATTTTGCAAGGTTTTTTGCTACTTCAAGCGCCCTAGATATTTGGTTTATTCCACTTAAATAATGGTTTATATTGTTTTTATTACTAAAATGTAAAATGAGATTCGTAATAAAAATAGGTACTATAAAAAGAAAACTTATTGGATAATAAAACCCGAGGCCAATTAATAACAGTGTAACGACAGTTAAAGAATAGGCTAACCATAATAATTTAGATTTCTCAATTTTATCTTCATGTATTAAACGTTCTAAATCGTAAGCATTACGTGTATTTAATTTAGAGAGTTCTAATTGGCTTTCTATTCTTATATTTTTATTTCGAAGAAAAACTGTTGTTAACTTATCAAAAGCTAATAAGTCTTTAATATTACCTATTGTTCTTAATTTAAAATAAAGGTATTGCTGTCCTATTCTAGAAGTAGTTCTATCTATAAATTTAAAGATCTCATTTATGTCTAAATCCTGTTGAGTTTTGTCTGAAATGAGATGAAAGGCTTCGCCTTTGTGTTCATTATTATTGAAATATTCTCCAATAATATCAAAATTATAGTAGCTTTCCGTTTTAGGTTTCCCCCATTCTTTTAATAACCTATGTTTAAGCTTTACTAGCTTTCTTTTTTTTGAGCGATTATTTAATAAGAAAATAATAATTAAAACTATACAGACACCTAGTATCCAATTCATATTTTAAGATGCTTTTTTTAATAAAAGAGAGGTGCAGTTAACATACTCACCTCTATTTATTAATAGGTCTTAATATAATAATGTTTGTTACAAAAAACAGTTTACTTATTAACCACAATTATTTAATCCAGTAAGCATACTTATATAGAAATAGAGATATTGAAAAAAAGACACCTATACCTAGTGCAATACTATTAAGCACTAATAAATGACCTCTTTTTATTTTAAAATGATTAGTAC
>NZ_JBSHNS010000192.1:0-23021 GCF_053601635.1 Pontimicrobium sp. MEBiC01747 | reverse complement strand
CTTTTTTTTTAGTTTTTTTAAGGAGTGTTTTTTTTCTTCTTGTCCTTATTATATATACGCGTTTTTGGTTGGTTTTTACTCTTGTGGGGGTTATCTATTTTTTAAGGGCCTTGTCTTTTTTTTATCTCTGCTTTTAAAGTTGTGCTTCTCTCTTGTTTTTGCTTATTAATTTCTTCAATCTTTATCTTTTTCTCTTTTGTTTAATGCTCTCTTGCGTTAGGGATTGAATGGCTTGTTTGAGCTCCTTGAAAAGAGCGAGTAATGAAAGCCCGACCTTATTACTAAGCTTTTCTTGCTTTGTAATTAGGGAACGCCTTAGAAAAAGCTTCTATAGAAAGAAATTCCACACTAATCCAAATCGTACTGCGAAATCCCTGTATGGTGTGTTTGGTGCGGAATAATATTTGTATCCTGTAAAGGCTGCATTAATGTGTTCTGCTTTTAAGTAGATACGGGTTTGACGTACTTTTGCGTTTATAAAAAAGTCTAATCTTGGAAATCCTCCTAATTTTACATCGTTCTGTGTGTAGAATTCTGCTAAAAGAGGATCGTAACCATTCATGTTATATTCTGTAAAGTAATTGAATGTTATTCCTGTTTGTAAATACATTGCTTTTTTAAAGACATAGTTTGAATAGTATAGTGTATTACGTGTTATTATTTCTGGGACGTTTAATGTGTTGTTGTTGTCTTTTACATTTTGATACATTACTGTATTGTTTAATGCAAAGTTTCTATACTTTATTTCTTTATTTGCTTTTACTCGCAAATAGGTTATTGACTTATCGTTTTGAAACGGTTTTACTGCTCCTGTTTCATCTTTACCAAAATAGACGTAATCGTTTATTGTAGATGCATCTACTGTTATATTTGCTATTTTTTTTGATGTTAGATTAAAGGCTAATTGTTGTGTTTGTACATTGTTAAAATTATTTTGCCAATTGTAGTTTATATATGCACTTTGATTTAACTGTGTGTTGTAATTTGGTGCTTTGGAACTATGGTTTATTTGTGCCGCCAACTTAATATCGTCTGTTATTTGATAGGCTGCTTCTCCTTTTGCATAGTTACCTTCTAAGTCTCCCGCTACATTTATTCCTAGTTCTCCTTGTATTAGAAAACCGCCTATTTGCTTTTTATATTTTCCACCTACTGCAAACACATCTCCTTTTAGCCGGTTAGTTATTGTGCTACCGTTTAGGATTACTATTTTATTGTAGCCGTAATTGTAATTGTTATGGCTTGCATTGAATTGTAAATCTCCTATTATGTTGTTTGAGTAGTTTAATTGTACTTGATTATGTAATTCTTCTAATGTTACACGGTCTCTTAATAGTGTGGATTGGAAGGCGTTTCCAAAAAAGGTATTTGCTGTTGTTTGATCGAATGTAAAGCTTTTGTCTTTAAATAGCATAATATGCTTTACGTTTAAATTGTTTTTTGCTACTGAATCGTTTTGATTAATTATTGCATAGGTGTGATTTAAATAGAACCGCTTTCCTTTTAATACATTTTCTGCGTCTTCGAAATTTACTTCTAACACGCCGCGGTCTTTAAATTCGTCGTCTCCTGATTCGAAAAAAGCAACGCTTTCATCGGTTAATCCTCCGTTTTCCTGATTTAGTAAATCTTGAGATACGAAGTGCGCATTTGCTATATAGCGTTTGTTTTTTGTTTTGTAACTACTGGTGAATCTAAAATTACCTGTACTTGTTAGTATGTGTTGGTATATTCCTAATGATCGCAGTCCTTTATAGGCGGCAGACAGATTAAATTGCTTAGTGGTATTTACTGTAAAGAAGGCATCTATTAATTGCCCTTGGGAAAAAGCTGTTTTGTAGAAAAGGTCTGTTAATGGTGTTGGTACATGGTAGTAGTTTATATCTTTGGCTTCCATGAAATTGAAATGTCTAGCTCTTGCTCCAAACCTTGGCATTAGGCTTGTATCTTCAAAATTATAACTTAGGGTGTTATATGTTTGCCCTAAGTTAGAGAATGGCATTAACTCGAAATTATCTTTTCTTAGGTAGTTATATTTGTATTCTTTTTTTATTGTTAGGGTTGTATCTACATGTGTTGTATCGTTTGCATGAGATATTATTAGGTAGTCGGTTATTTTAGCGTCTTTATTTTTTATATTTTTATTGCTCGTACTTTTCCCTCCTCTACGTTGTACTGTATCGTTTATTGTTCCTATGCCTTGGTTTACAGATCCGTTTTGTGTTCTCAATGCTGGGTCTTTTATTTCTTGTGCACCGGCTGTTATAGAGAAACTTAATAAAAAGACTACTAAAATTATTTTATTCTTCAAATCATATTTATTTTTAAACCTTAAATATAAAAACGGGTTTTATATTTATTTGGAATTTTTGCCAAAAATAGGAAATATCTTAAAGGGTTTTTCATTTTACAGTAATGAACTCTCTTAATCTTTATCTATTAACACATAATTACACTATTTTATATAACTATAGTGTTAAGATTTATATAAATGCTAAAATTAAATTTTTCTGGTACTATTTTAGAGTGTGGTACTGATGAGGCTGGTCGTGGTTGTTTGGCGGGGCCTGTTACTGCTGCTGCTGTTATTTTACCTCTAACTTTTGAGAATAGTATTCTTAACGATTCTAAGCAGCTTACCGAAAAGAAGCGAGAGCTTTTAAGGCCTATTATTGAGGCTAATGCGCTTACTTTTGCTTTTACTCATGTTTATGAGGAAGAGATTGATTCTATAAACATTTTGAATGCTTCTATTATTGCGATGCAGCGTTCTATTTTAAAGTTAACTCCTACTCCCGAATTTATTATTGTGGATGGTAATAGGTTTAAGCCTTTAAATACTATTCCTTATGAGACTATTATTAAAGGTGATAGTAAGTTTATGAGCATTGCTGCTGCTTCTGTTTTAGCAAAAACATACAGGGATGATTACATGAATAAAATTCATGAAGAGTTCCCTATGTACAATTGGAAAAAAAATAAAGGTTATCCAACTAAAGAACATCGTGATGCCATTAGAAAGTATGGCGCTACTAAATATCACAGAAAAAGCTTTAAACTTCTGCCTGAACAATTAAAATTAAATTTTTAGTTTTTACTTACTAAAACAAATGGGTATTTTTACCGAAATCTTATATTGATATAATGAAATACCTTTGGTTCTGTTTTTTGCTTTCTTTTTTATTAATTAGTTGTAATACTGAAAACAAAAATGCTTCTATTTATGATTTTATTTCGGAAGATGCTTCTGTTATTCTTAATACCAACACGATTGAAAGCTTAGCGAGTAATTTAAATAATAGTGATTTAATTAATGCTGTCGCTCCTACTCCTGCTTATAAAAAGCTAACAGGCATGCTTTCGGGTTTGGAGTATTTAAATACTACAAATTCTACTATTATTTCATTATTAAAAGATGATAATGATAGTTTACAATATGTTTTTGCTACTAAGTTTACTGCCGATGTTTTTAATACAGATTCTATTCCTAATGTAACTATTGTAGATGCTACTGCTGGTAAGTATGCCGCAAAACGTATTACTTATAATAACTCGATTTTATTTACTTCTATTAAGGATAGTATTCTGGTTGGTAGCTCTAATGTAAATGCTTTAGCTTCTGTTTTAAGTTCTTCTGAGAAAAGTGAGAATAAAACCGTAGTAGATAAATTACTAAACACCACTAATAGAAGTAATCATTTATCGGTTGTGATTAATGCTACTAAAAACAATTTTATTACTTCTCTTTTTAATTCTGATGTTTTACCTTTTTCTGATTTTACCAATTATCTTGCTTTTGATACTGAAATTACGCAAGACCAAATGGTTTTAAATGGTATTACAAAAGCTACAGATTCTACCAATAGTCTTATAAACGTTTTTAAAAACACTATTCCTCAAGAAAATGAATTGGCTAAAATTGCACCTTCTAATAGCGATGGTTTTTTAAGTTTTACGTTTGACACTTTTTCTGTTTTTAAAAATAATTTAGATGCTTTTAACTCTAACGCTTCTGATAGTATTTCTATACCATTGTTTGATAATATTATTGAGGTTGGTACTATTTTCGAGAATAATAATACTGCTATTGTTTTAAATTCTATAGATGTTATTAGCACTAAAGATGCTTTATTAAGCGAACAAAATAGTGTTGATAATTATAGGCAAATTCCTATTTATAGTTTTAGTATGCCTTCGTTTTTTAAGGATGTGTTTGCTCCTTTAGTGTCTTTTGATAACGCTCAGTTTTATTGTGTTATCGATCAGTTTTTTGTTTTTGCTAATAGCTTGGATGCTATACAGAATATTATAGCTAATTACCAGAATAAAACAACTCTTGCTTCTCGAGGGTATTATAAATCGTCTATTTCTAATTTAAGTAGTGCTGCTTCTATTTTGTATGTTACTAACGCTGCTTCTTTAAAACAAATTTTAGAGACTAACCTAAATGTAGCTATTGAAGCGTCTTTAAAATCGTACAAATCTTCTGCGCTTCAGTTTATTTACGATACTAATTATGCACACTTTAATGCTGTTATTAAAAAGAACAAATCTAAAGCTGTTAGTAACGCTGTTACTGAAGTTTTAAATATTAAATTAGATGCTAACGTATTAAACACACCTCATTTTGTAACTAACCATCGTACTCGCGGAAAAGATATTGTTGTGCAAGATGTTAACCATAAGCTTTATTTAATTTCTAATACTGGTAGTATTCTATGGAAACGCCAATTAAACGGTCCTATTTTAGGGGCTATTAAGCAAATAGACATTTACAAAAATGGGCGTTTACAGTTAGCTTTTGCAACACCTAATCGGGTGTATTTAATTAGTAGAGATGGTAAGGATGTTACTGGGTACCCGCTAGAGTTTAATGATATTATTACACAACCGCTTTCGGTTTTTGATTATGATAGGAATAAAAATTACCGATTATTTGTTACACAAGGAAAATCTGTATTATTATATGATGCTAAAGGAAAATCGGTTAAAGGGTTTAAATTTAAAAGTGCTGATGCTACTATTAACTCGCAGCCTCAACATATACGAATGGGCAGCAAAGATTTTATTTTAATAAAAACTGATAACAAGTTAAACATTTTGAGCAGACGCGGTACTGCTAGAGTTACTGTTAAAAACCAACTAAAATACTCTAAAGAGCCTATTTATAATTATAAAAACACTTTTACAACTACAACAACTGATGGTAATTTGGTTTCTATTGACCAGTCTGGTAATGTAAAAACAACACCGTTACAGCTTTCAGAAAGGCATAACATTACTGCGACCTCTAAAACATTAGTAACTCTAAGCGATAATAAACTAAGTATAAAAGGAAGAACTATAGATTTAGATTTTGCAACGTATAGCGAACCAAAACTTTTTTATATTAACGATAAAATATATGTTTCGGTTACCGATTTGCAATCGCAAAAAGTATTATTATTTGATAGTCAAGCAAAATCTATTGCTAATTTCCCTGTTTATGGTAACTCTTCTATTGACTTAAACAACATAGATAAAGACAGAAGTTTAGAGTTTGTTACTAAAGGTGAAAGTAACTCCATTTTAGTTTACGAGATTAATTAAATTTTGCATGGTATTTTATACTATTGCACTTTACAATAAAAGCACATAAAAAAAATGATAAAACGTACTAACGCCAGTATTTCAAAATTTATAATTCATAAGGTTGGTAATAAACATAACGATACTAAAAATGCCTTTTCTGAACAGGAAGTACAGTTTGATGAGGAAAGTTATAATTTAATGTTGCCTTTTTTATTACGTCCTTTTGGATCTGTTGTGCAGAGTTTCCGTTTTAATCACCACTCTAACGTAGAGCTTAATGAAATTAATGCATATGCTAGACAGTTGTTTAAAGAGGATGAAGATACTTTTGTAGAAACTTCTAAGAATATTGTGAAGCATTTGTTTGAGCAGTCTAACTCTGCACAAATAAAAACTGGTGATGTTTTAATTGCTATGTTTGAAGGTATAGAATACCGAGATATGGTAACCAATGCTGTTGGTATTTTTAAAATTGAAAGTAAGATTAAGTTTTTTCAAACTTTTTTAGAGGGTGGTAGTTATGATGTATTTGTACAAAATGGTATTAGTTCTAAAAAAGTGGATAAGGCTTGTTTAATTTTAAACCAGACCGACATGGAAGGTAATATTATTTTTAGTGCGGATAATAATAATTACGATGCGCAATATTGGACCGATCATTTTTTAAATATTAAGTATGCTGATGATATGAATAATCATACGCATAACTATCTAGATTTATGTAAAGAGTTTTCTACCGATGTTTTAAAATCTAGTTATGGTGAGCAAGAGCGTAATATTTTCTTAGCAAAAACTATTGATTATTTTAAGGATAATGAAACAATAAATGTTGAGAATTTTAAGGAAGAGATTTTTGAAGAGGAGAAACACATCCAAATGTTCGAGGATTATAAAAAGGACTACGAGAAAGAATTAAATGTTGTATTACGCAATCAGTTTGATTTAGCTGAAGCTGTTGTTAATAAGGAAAAGAAAAAGATTAAAACCGATATTAAGCTAGATACTCATATACAAATAAAATTAGATATTGATGCGCCAGATGCCGCAAGTGAACATTTAGAAAAAGGATACGATGAAGAGAAAAAAATGTTCTATTACAAGGTGTTTTTTAACGAGGAAGGGCAGTAAAAAGAAGGCATTTATTCTATTATACTAAATAGTATTAAGGCTCATAACAAATATACTCTCGTTTGTTATGAGCTTTTTTTTAGGTAAGTTTGTTAGTGTTAGATATATAATGATTTATGCACTTTGCTAATTGAAACCTAAATGAAAAACTTTTTCTTACTTTTTATATTTTGCCTTCCCGCCATTGTTTTTGCCGAATATAATGGTGTTCATTTAGAATTTGATATTGAACTGAATGATGGTAGCAAGGTTCATGGTTATAAATATGTTGCTCATGGAAAGAATACGGAAGACTATAGGAAGTATCTCGAAAAAAATTACAGTACTTTTTTACAAAACCAATTCACTTACGAGCCTGGAACGCATAGTTTTTACACCAAGCGCTTAAGTTATAATTATAATGGTGTCTCTGTCTATAAACTAATTAAACCTACCGAAATAAAGTTAACTCGTATAAAAATAGTAAGCATTACTAAAATGATAGTCGCTTCGTACGCTATACAAATTGTAGGAGACTATAATCCAGAGGATCAACTTTGGATGCAAACTGAGCCAATTATAAAATATTCTGAACATGAAGATCTGTGTACCTATGATATTTTTATACATAAAACAGGCTCCACACCTAAAGAATTAATTACAAAAATTAAAACAATTGTAAAGGAAACTGAAATAAAAATACAAAAGGAATTAGAACTTCTTAATACCTCAGAAAATTATGAGGATTTATATCGTAAGAATACTCAACTTATTTATAAAGCACAAAACTCGGCACTATCTAAACTTATTAAAGACAGTAATTGTTTAAAATCTATTATTATTAGTTTATGTACTTGTTAAAATTTTAAACTTTACTAATGAAGATACTTCTAGCCCTATTATTTATTATAATCTCTTTTGGCTCTGTAGCAATTACTACTATTGCTATTATTCAAATATTAAGTAATAACTTTAAAGACTCAAAAAGTAAATGGATTTTAATTTCTATGATTGGCTTTATAGGTCCTATTCTTTGGATTATTAAAGGGCGGAAATTAATTACGAACTCAACAACTTAAATTAACACTAGAATTCCTGGTATAAAAACTTCCTATTCTATTTTAATTGTTCTCTGCTTTAGGATATGATTTTATGTTAAATCATTTAAAAAAGATATAAAACTCCTAAAAGCTTTCTTTATATTCCCATCTCATAATCTAAAAAGAATCTTTTGAGATTACTTAAAAACATATTACTATTTCAGAAAAAAATAGTTTTTACTTCTGCTATAATTGCTGTAGCTATTGGATTTATATTTAGTGTAAGTTTAAATATTATTGGACTTTATTATCTATATATAGCACCAATGACTCATTTATTCATTTATGAAATAAAAAACAAAAATGAATATTATTACTATTATAATTTAGGTTTAACCAAACTTATTTTATGGGGTTCAACATTTGTAATAGCACTTATAAACTTATTAATACTATCACTAATATGACAGGTTTACATATAGATAGCTTAACAAAATCTTATAACAATAGAGTGTTATTAAGTGACATTTTTATTTCCTGTAACAAAGGAGAAATAAAGGGTCTTATTGGGCGTAATGGTTCTGGAAAATCGACATTATTAAGAATAATTTTTGGAACAGAAAAAGCAGATTCTAAATTTGTTCGGGCAGGTGGTAAAGTTATTAAAACCGTTTCAGATGGAAGACATCTAATTAACTACCTACCTCAAAATAATTTCTTACCTAATAATGTAACTATAGCTTCTTTAATAAAATTATTTCTTTCCAAAACGCAAAGTAGTATCGTACTTAATAATGAACATGTAAAACCATTACTTTATAAGCGCAATCAAGATTTATCTGGTGGAGAAAAGAGAATTATTGAGATATTATTAATTATACATTCTAATGCTCAATTTATTTTACTAGATGAGCCTTTCAATGGTGTAAGTCCTATTATTAGAGAATATATTATTAGCTATATTAATACAATGAAAGCTTCTAAAGGTTTTATTATAACCGATCATGATTATGAAAACGTTATCAACTTAGCAGATACTATAGTTTTCTTAACTAATGGATTTTTAAAGCCTATAAAAGATAAAAGTGAACTTATGGAGTTTGGTTATATCCCTAAATCTACTTTTAATATGGTATATAAATAACGATTAAATTAGTTAATAAACTCTGCTTCAAAAAGTGTTTTAAAATGTTTCAGTAGTTTTTCTTTCACTTCGTTTTCATCTACTGTTTTCTTTCCTAATTCTACATTAAGAGAGGTTACTGCCTTACCACGAATACCACACGGGATAATATTATCGAAATATCCTAAATCTGCATTTACATTTAGTGCAAACCCATGCATAGTAACCCAACGGCTAGCGCGAACACCCATTGCACATATTTTTCTAGCAAATGGCGTCCCTACATCTAACCAAACACCTGTTTCACCAGGGCTTCTTTCAGATTTAAGGCCATATTCTTCTAAGGTAAGAATAATCATTTCTTCTAAAAGACGTAAATATTTATGTATATCTGTAAAAAAGTTTTCTAAATCTAGAATAGGATACCCAACAATTTGTCCAGGTCCGTGATATGTAATATCTCCTCCTCTATTAATTTTATAAAACGTTGCTCCCTTTTCTACTAATTGAGCCTCGCTTAATAATAGGTTAGACATATCCCCACTTTTACCTAAAGTATAAACATGCGGGTGCTCTACAAACAGAAAGTGATTTTTAGTTTCTAAACCAGCATTTTCTCTTCTGTTCTTAATTTTAGTATCTAATATGTCTTTAAATAAACTCTCTTGGTAATCCCAAGTGTCTTTAAAGTCTTTAGACCCTAAATCTTTTAGTTCTATTGTTTTGTTCACAATTTAATCTTCTAAAATAACTTCTAAATTTAAAGCTTCAGGATTACTTACATACTCCATAAACCCATACTCTACAGTAACACTTTTTCTATCTGCACTATATAATGCCTTCTCGTTAGATACGGACTTAATTGGCTTAGGGAAGTGGTAATTTAATTTGTATTTAGAGCTGGCAAACATCATACTCATTTTGCTTATACTATCTGTCATTTGCTTGTAAGCTTCTTTATCTAAAATCTTAGCTGTTCTAGTAAATACTTTTCCATTGTAAGAATAACTTAATTCTGTACTTCCGTTCTTTCCTAAAGACGAGAAAGGGTTATTAGGGTCATTCACTTTAGCGGCTCCTTTGCCTTTCATATTACTAAAGTTATTCATAGCCTTAAACATATCCTGCAATTCATCAGCTTTACTGAACTCTCGATACATATCAAACTTCATTTCCGAAGTTTTAGTATTCATTACCATGTGCATATTAAAGGGTTCAAGACTTTTTAATTTTTCTTGCTCTTCGGCCGATAATTTTGAGATACTGTCTCTTTTAGCGTCAAATAATTCTTTAAAACTAAATGTAGAATCTATAACTTCTTCTTTGCCTCCCATTTCATCGCCTGCCATTTGCATTAGCTCTGCCCCATCAAAAGAAAACGACATTTTACCAGAACCATCTTCATTAATATATATGTCTTCAGAAAATTGACAACTAGTTAGCACAAACACTAAAAGGCATGCTAATAAAACAGTAAATCTTTTCATTTTAATAGGTTTATTTATGGTTATAGTTAGGCTACAAAGATAACGATTTATCTGTTAGGGTTATTAAGTATAACCAATGCTGCAATAACACCTGGAACCCAGCCACAAAGCCACAATAGAAACACAATAACGATAGAACCACAACCTTTATCTAAGACTGCTAAAGGTGGGCATAAAATTGAAAGTACGACTCTCCAAAAACTCATAATAATTTTGATTTAATTTAATTCTACATTTCTGTAGATTGATGATTGATGTGCTCATATGACGCAGCATTTTATATTTTGTTACACTTTTATTATTTATAAACTTTATAAAATAGTTTATTAATGTTTCTTGTGTAAAAATTAGTTTTAATTCATCTGTTTTAATTCTATCTTTGCTGGCTTAATTATACATCATATTATATTATGTCACAGTTATCTGAGCAAGAGCTCGTACGAAGAGAAAAGCTAGCAAAATTACGTGCGTTAGGGATTAATCCTTATCCAGCAGATTTATTTCCTGTTTCTGAAACCTCAAAACAAGTCAAACAGGACTATAAGGAAGGCAAACAGGTAGTTATTGCTGGGCGTTTAATGTCTCGTCGTATTCAAGGTAATGCTAGTTTTGCAGAACTACAGGATAGTGAAGGGCGTATACAAGTTTACTTTAATAGAGATGAAATTTGTACAGGAGATGATAAAACCAAGTATAATGATGTCTACAAAAAATTACTAGATATTGGCGATTTTATTGGTATAGAAGGTGAGTTATTTACTACTAAAGTTGGTGAAAAAACTGTAATGGTTAAAGATTTTACACTTTTAAGTAAAGCCTTAAAACCTTTACCGATGCCAAGAACTGATGCAGATGGAAAAATTCATGATGCATTTACAGACCCAGAAATGCGTTACAGACAGCGTTATGCAGATTTAGCTGTAAACCCACATGTTAAAGAGGTTTTTGTAAAACGTACAAAACTTTTTAATGCCATGCGTTCGTTTTTTAACGACTCGGGGTATTTTGAGGTTGAAACGCCTATTTTACAACCTATTCCTGGTGGTGCTGCTGCACGACCATTTATTACACACCATAACAGTTTAGACATTCCATTATATATGAGAATTGCAAACGAGTTATACCTAAAGCGTTTAATAGTTGGTGGTTTTGATGGCGTGTATGAGTTTTCTAAAAACTTTAGAAACGAAGGTATGGACCGTACACATAATCCTGAATTTACAGCAATGGAAATATATGTTGCTTATAAGGATTACAATTGGATGATGGATTTCTGTGAACGTCTTTTAGAGCATTGTGCTATTGCAGTAAATGGTACTTCGGAAGCTACTTTTGGAGAACACAAGGTAGATTTTAAAGCGCCTTACAAGCGTATTACTATGGCAGATTCTATTAAAGAGTTTACTGGTTTTGATATTACTGGTAAAACTGAAGATGAGATTAGAGCGGCTGCCGAAGGTATGGGCATTGCTGTAGATGATACTATGGGTAAAGGAAAATTAATTGATGAAATTTTTGGTGAAAAATGCGAAGGAAATTACATACAACCAACATTCATTACAGATTATCCTAAAGAAATGAGTCCTTTATGTAAAGAACATAGAGACAACCCTGAACTAACGGAGCGTTTTGAATTAATGGTTTGCGGAAAAGAAATAGCTAATGCTTATTCTGAATTAAATGACCCTATAGATCAACGTGAGCGTTTTGAGCATCAATTAAAATTAGCTCAAAAAGGAGATGATGAAGCTACTGAGTTTATAGATCATGATTTTTTACGTGCTTTAGAGTATGGTATGCCTCCTACTTCTGGAATGGGAATTGGTATGGATCGCTTAATTATGTTTTTAACCAATAATCAATCGATACAAGAAGTGTTATTCTTCCCGCAAATGCGCCCAGAAAAGAAAGCTGTTCCTATGAGCGATGAAGAGAAAGCGGTATTCGAAATTTTGAAAAAAGAAACGCCTATTGTATTAAATGATTTAAAAGCACAATCTGGTTTAAGCAACAAAAAGTGGGATAAAACCATTAAAGGCTTAACTAAGCTTGGTGTTGCTAAAGTAAATAAAACAGATGATGGTTTGTTTGTAGAAATAGTATAACTACTACATGAAACTGTTAAAACAATATAAAGCATATAGTCTTGGACTATATGCTTTTTTAATTTTTATCCATTTTGTTTTAAAAGACAGGCTATTTCCAATAAGTATTATTTTCTATGCTACACCTTTAATTTTAATTATTTTGTTAGGATACCTTATAGCACTCTTTTACAGGAAACAAAAAACAATAGTTTACCCAATTATAATATTTCAGTTTGTATTATCTTTTTACTGGTTTAACAATTATTATTTTACTCAAACAAAAAAACCTCTATCGCAAACTAATTCTGTTTTATTTTGGAATGTTGCTAAAAGGAAACAATTTCCTATTCATCCAATCATTACTCATACTAAAAATAACAGTTGTAGTATTATAACTTTAGTTGAAGCGCTTCATGTTAATGAACAGGATTTAGAAAGCTTAAATACAAACCTACCTAATTATAGTATAAAAAAATTAAGAGGTGATATGTTATTAGGAGTAAAAGGCACTATAGATTCTATTAGCTATAAATATGTAGATAAACAATACAAATTTAACCACATTAAAACCTCTATAAATAATGTACCCACAAGTGTTTTAATTGTAGATATTTATGCTAGTCCTTTTATTAATAAGAAGCAACCACTTATAGAAGTCCTTGATTATGCCAATACTCATAACATAGATATTATTGTTGGAGATTTTAATACACCTTACGAAAGCGTTCACTTTACAAATTATACTAAATGGTATTCTAGTTTCCATAATTACAATAATGGTTTTTCTGCAACATGGCCCTATAGCCTTCCGTTATTAGAACTAGATCAAATATGGGTTTCCCAACCTTTAAGACCTGATATTCTTAATAGTTATAAATATGCTGTTTCTGACCACAAACTATTAATTGCTGAATATTACAATATTAATAAAAGATAATTCCTGTATAAAAAACAGGAAAAACCACTAGCTATTAAGGATTATAAAACTCTACTTTACAACCACTTATATATACATATTTGCATAATCAATTGATATGGCGCAAACCGAAAAGCCAATATTAAACAGAGTAGGTAGGCAAATAAAAATATAATGGTTTCATTTAAAGAATTATCAATTACATTTGATTCTACAAAAGGAAAAAAACAAAGAGAGATTGCTACTGCAGTTTTTAAATCGAAAGTTAAATCGGCTCAAGCAGTTTTAAAAGGTTTTAATATTCGCTATACAGATGGAGATCATCATGTATTAGAACAAGAAATAGATTTAGATATCACTAAAATTGTAGGTAACACTGTTACTGTAGCTGCAGATTTTCTATTAAGAGATAGTAGCGGTCATATAGATGATCGTTTTCATGGCTGGGTACAATGTGTTGTAATCGCAAACACGTAATACAAAAGAGTAGAACTAAAATAGAAAGCGCATATTATTTAATTAATATGCGCTTTCTTGGCTCTAAACTATAAACTAAATTTGGATTAATTTAATTAAGGGTTTAATTCAAATGCTTAAGAATTTGTTAAGTCTTCTGTTTCAAAATCACTATCTAAAGTGTCTGAAAAAAGCATAAGGAGGGATTGAATAATTTTCATAGCTTTAATTTATTTTTCTTTTCTATTAAGTCGAACAGAAAATAGATGCCTTACATTTTTTTACATCCATATCTATTATTTTAAAGTAAGTTTGTAATATCATCACTATTTATGGATATTGTATAACAACAAGCCTAACAGTATATTTTGAGAACTACAGACAAAGCGTTATATTTTTGTAATACACATCCTTTTTTATTGTCTCATAAAAACTGCAAACTGTGTAGGCGAGGTATGTGCCATACATGTATTAACAATAATGACACAGTTTGCGCTTCTTGTATTAAAGAGCGTTATTTTACTCCAGATTATTACACTAATATACAAGAAGTTAAACATGCTTTATTAATAGGTATTATAGTGCTTATTATTTATTCTATTTTCTTTTTCTCAACAGCGCACCAATTAGAAACAATTAATTTGCTATGGAGTTTTATTGGAGGAATTGCTATTGGTAGTGGGTATTATTTAATTAAGAATGTATCTCTATATTCTGAAACAAATAAAATTCCATTTATAGGTTTTAAACTTACATTGGTACTTGTTGCATTAACCTTTGTTTTAGGTATTCCAATAGTCTATTTTATATACAAAACCTTTGTTTTAATTAAAACATATTATTTTAAATCTAACACCAATACTTTAGGTCGTTATTAAAATAAATAAGAATAATGAAAGTAAAAAAAGGAAGTTAAAGTGGTAAGTTTTTAAGAAATGTATTAGTTACCCACTTATAAAAGATATTTTTATTAGAGACATTTATACCACGCTCTCTTAAAGCTTTAATTCTATTAATAGTTTTTATAATTTTTAAAACTATTAACAGAAGAATTACTATTGTACTAACCGTTAAAATTGCCCCCATAATTATACAACATTAATAAATAATAAAATAGAAAGCATCAATCTACTTCCATAAATCGATAAATCGACTATTAAAATCGCTAAAAAGCATAAAAATTCGCTATAACACCTCCATTTACTTTGCAGTAATGTTAATTATCTACATAATCAATAATAAATAGTTAAAAAACAGAGGGAAACACAAAAAAAAGACTTTAGAGGCTCTAAAGTCTTTTTTAATATTATAAAAATTATGTTATAATCCTAAAACTGAAGTTCCTTGTTCAAAAACCACATCTACTGGAATATTTGCATGACTAAGCTTATCTAAATCTCCTTGAAGTTCTTTAGAAATCCTTACATAATTAGCTACAAAATTATTTACACCATTGTAATCTCCATCTCCTTGATAACTTAAAATAACTTCGGAAAGTGTTTCCATTGCAAACTCCATTTTTTGAAAGTTAACGGTATAGGTTCCATTATTATTTCTAGTAAATGCGCCCATTTGCTTAAAGAAATTAAAACGAATCATATTTGCTTTTCCATGTGCACTAGAGGTTCCAAAACGAACAGATCTAAATATACCCGCCATAAAGGTTACCATATTGTCTTTTAAATCTTCTTTTAACTCACCTTTTGCATGCAGTTGTTGTACCATATATAAGCCAAGAATGTCTGCTTTTCCTTCTTCTAAAGCACTAGCGTGTTCTTTAAGTGCCGTTCTTACTGTTCCTTTTCCTGTTATTGTATTTTTAATTCCTAATCCATGTGCTACTTCATGAAACATGGTATTAGCAAAAAATGCATCGAAAGTAATATGTTTTCTTTGAGCAGGATCTATTAAAACATCAGCAATAGGTACTAAAATTTTATCAAACTTAGCCTGCATTGCATTTTTTAGCTGTAGGCGTCTTGTTCCTTTTTTTAGTTGCACTTCTTCATCATTGGGTAAGTTAATTGCTATCGTTTTACTTCCAGAGTTACAATCTCCTGCATAAAAAACCACATCGTAAGCATTTAAGTCGCTATCTGTTCCTGGTTTTTCTTGCTTATATTTTTCTCCTACTGGTAAGCCTTTTTGTAATTCTGGTAAAAAGCTACTAAACTTCTCTAATTTTTTGCTCCAGTCTTGGTCTTTAATTAGCACATAACCTTCATGAGCGGCTTTGTTTCCAAATAATTGGTCTTCGTAGGTTTCAATTGGCCCAATCACAATATCTAGTGTATTGTTTTTCATATCCATCCATGCATAATCACTAGCTTGATAGTCGTCATTTAATAGTGCTTTTGCTCTTAGCTCTAAATATTTTTTTAGTCCTTTATCTTCTGCTAAACTTGCTGCTT
The DNA here is from genome assembly GCF_053601635.1 of Pontimicrobium sp. MEBiC01747. Lineage (NCBI taxonomy): Bacteria > Pseudomonadati > Bacteroidota > Flavobacteriia > Flavobacteriales > Flavobacteriaceae > Pontimicrobium > Pontimicrobium sp. MEBiC01747. The sequence goes on along the minus strand of NZ_JBSHNS010000192.1, from coordinate 6,823 downwards.
CTAATAATAGTACTGAAACTTCTTTTACTTCTTTTTCAAATTGTTTGTGGTATGGTATGGTGTACAATTTACCTTCTTCATCACGGCGAACAAAATTATAAATGCTAGACTTGTCTTTCATCGTCGCTTTTTCAAATGCTTCCTTTGTTATATCTGCTGGATAAAAATTTGCGCCTTTAGGTTTTTCTCCTACGCCCTCGACAAAAGGTTTATTATTGTCTAATCGATCCCATGGTCCATAATTAATTTTTATATACTTTTTAGTATCGTCATCTGTTGTATTTTCTAATAAAGCATCTAAATCGCCATAGGCTTCATATGCAAATAACTTATTCATTTTGTCTGCAGCCTTAATTAAAATAGGGAGCATTTGGCGCTCTTTTGCTGTTAATGTATTTAGATTGGATGTTAATTTTACACTTACATATTTATCTAAGTTCATTTGCATTGCTGTTTTTTCGGTTTTAACAACATCTTTAGTTGTAGACTCTATAGTTGTTTTATCTCCATCTTTTTTACAGGACCATAAAACGGTCATTAACAATAAGGTTCCTATCGTTTTTTTCATTGCTATAATATTATACATTACCTTCCAAAGTTAGCTATTTTTATATTGCTATTCTACATAGTCGGCAATTGGGACTTTATTAATTATTACATTTTTTAAAACTGCATCACCTTCTTTAACGTATACCAAGGCATAAGTATTATTTGGTATTGTATCTCGTTGTGCTTCTCTATGAGCCTCTTCGGCAGGTTTAGCTTTATTTTCTTCCATATAAAAGCGATTAAATGGTAAGTTAAATCTTAATGTATTGGTGTTATAATTATACCAACTTGCTTTGGCTATAACATAATCTTCCTTTACAGGTAATGGTTTTTTGCTAACTTGTGTTAACTGAGCAAACCCTAAACTGTCTTTTTTTATATACACATAAACATCGTCTTGTCGCAACCAAGTAGTATCTGGCGTAATCGCCGAATTTATGTTATAGCGTAATGTTATGTATTTTCCTCTAAAAGGATCTGTTGGATCTATAGGTTCTGTTCTAAACTTATAGGCAGTTCCAGAATCTAAAATAGTTTCTTGACCTAAAATCATTTGTATTGGAATAAACAATTGTACTAATGCGATTAATACAAATAGTATAAATATGTGTTTTATTTTTATAGCTTGCATAAGTGTTATTTTAGTGTTTTACATTGTTTGCATTTTGCTTTTTAAGCATGATGTAATTGGTTATAAAAAAACCAACACCAACGGCTACAAATAATAACCCTCTAACTACAAAACTCATGTTAGTATCTAGAAATCTACAAAATATTAGAGCGGATACAATTAATAATCCGTAATTTAAAACTCCAAAATGCATTTTATCTACTCCTATTTTTATAGCATTTATACCTAAAACAAATAATAATATATTTGTTATTACTGTTGGTATAACATCGTCTGTTAGTCCTACAAAAAACAAGACACTTATTATTATGTATATATAATGAAAAAGGTTAAAGGTTTCCAACCGTTTCTTTAATAGTAAACGTATTAGTACAAACGTGGTTAGTATAAATAGGACAACAACAAGTGAGCTTTCACTAATAAAAGCATGTTTAATTCTTAACACATCTTTCCATACCCATCTAAAACTTGCAGTTAATAACAAGACTATAGAGCCTAAAGAGCCAAGAACTAAATAGCCATTTTGTCTTAGTTTTAAATTTTCTAAAACGCCTAACTTTCCTATATTATAGAATAAACCAAATAGAATAATATAAGAGAGAAATATTAATTCATCGAATTTAGTAATAAATGCACCTAAGGTTATTACTAAGCTTAATGGTAAAAGCCAATTAAAAACAGATGTTATATTCGCTTCAAATTTATGTTTTAGTAGAGTATAATAATATGGTAATAACACTAGTAGAAGCACCAAATACATCCATGGGATATTACTATTATACGAATAGCCATATTCGCAAGCATATATTGTAGCAAATAATAAATGTAATAATGCTAAGGCATGAGATTTTAACAAATATATTAATGGTGCACACAATAGTATCCAAGTTAACATATAACGACTAAAATTACCTGGAATATTATATATCTGACTCACCATTGCCATGGAAGCACCTACTGCAAAAAACAAAAATACACCTGATGCTTCTTTCCATGTTTTACTTTTTTGTTTTAAAATGGAAAAGCCAACCAGCAATTGCCCTATAATTAATGGGGCGAAAGCAAAACATGTTTTTATTGTTTTCGGAAAATCATCCCAATTGTGTGCTAGTATTAAAATAATTCCTAACCCGACTAAAATAGAACCTAATACTCCAAACACAGTAAATAATCGGTTAGGGTTTGTTGGTTGTTTTAAGTTATAGTAATGTTCTATTTTGGAAGCAATGTCTTGAGATATCACGCCTTCTTTTACCAATTCTGGTAATTCTTTTTTAAGTTTTGAATGCATTGTTATTGCTTTAATATTAATGATATGGCTTTTTTACGCAAAAGGATAAGACCAAATAGCTAAACCAAGTAATATAAATTCTAAAAGTAGAAAAAGTAGGTTCCTTATAATCTGATTATTAATTTTCATGATAAAATAATAATCCACTAAAGCAAACATCATTCCTAACCCAATTAAAATAGGAATTGATAATACTAGTACTAATGAAGTTCCTCCTCCAACTACAGGGAAATATGCTTTCATTATTATTTGAATAATAGAACTTATTAGAAAAATGGCGAATCTTAATTCCTTATTCATATTTAGTTTGATTGCCCTATAATAAATTGTACAACTGTTAAACTTATTCCCATAATCAAAATTATTATAGAAAGATAAACATAGTTAGGCGTTTTAAACTTTTTTTTATAGAGTCCAATTATAGCAAGAATCAATAATAAGGGTTGTCCTAAAATACAAGGTATAGTAAACATTTCTTGCATAACTCCTATTAGCACATACCGCGATTTAAAAACAGTATGATTTAAATATATTAAAAATAGAAATAAAGGTGCAAAAATTGAAAACGCTAATACTAGTTTTTCTAACGTTATGTTTTTTGATGTCATCATGTAATGTTTTTAATTTTGTTTAAAAAACGGCGCAACATATTTGCTACGCCATTTTTTTGGTTAACTAACGTAACCAATCATCAAAACAAAAAGATCATATACACGATAATTCCTTCAGCAATTCCTGTTATTATAGACATTCCAAGAATATCTTTTATTTTACTTCTTAAAAAGAAAACGGTGCTTAATATTGCTATAATAGCGGCTAGCAATATTTCCAAAGCACCAATCTCAGATAATAAATACGTTATTCCTGTAAATGCAGCGGTTACTCCTAATGTTATAAGTCCAAACTTTATAATTTCGTCTTTAGAATAATTCCCTTCTTTAAATCCTTTTCTTAAATCTCTTAATACAGAGAGTATAAATAATAATGGTACTACCGATAAAAATGGTGCAAAAACGACTTTAATCCCTTTTACAATGGTTAAACTATTGTAGTAAAAAAATGCCATAGCTGTAAATGCTAATAAGCCTGTTACTATTATAGATTGAAATGTGAATAATAATTCTCTCTTTTTAGTATTATCTTTTTGCTCTGTGTTGTTAAATATTTGATTCATAATATTATTGTTTTTGATGATTTAATGTTGTTTAGTTTGATAAAAAGAAAACGTGTACAGCCAACGCTAATAATACGCCACTTAAAACCCCGTTTACTTTTAGGTTATTATACAGTATATAATTAAGCACATAGCTACTTATTGTTGTAGAGTTTATTAAATGTGCAAAAATTAAATTTTGTTCTAATTTTTGTTGTGTTATTAGTTCTAACACCTGCATGATTGCTAAACTAGAAACAATAGCGACTATTAATAAAATAGTAGCGGGTCTTTGGTTTTTAAGTTTATACTCGTCTGTATTTTTGGGTAGAAAATGCTCTATTAAAATAAAGCGAACAAAAAATAGCATTGGGATAGGAAACAGTATAGATGCAATTATTTTTATAACATCTTTTAATGTTTTTATTTCGTCGTATCCTAAAAATACTAAATAGACAAATACTAAAACTGAAATTCCAGTAGTTACAATAAAAGCGGCATTTACTTGCTTTAGCTTCATTTTCTATATACCTAAAGGGTTTATAATGGTTGTATTATTACAACTCATAAATGCAACACACTTACTATAGCTTTTTATTGTTTCTTTCTTAATTGTTTTTGAAAAAACGGTCATTGTTCCAAATACAACTATTAATATGGTGGTTTTTAGATAATGATTCATATTGTTTTGTTTTTAATGATTACAGGACAAAAGTGCAATACTTTATAATTGTACAAAACACAATTTTAATTAAAAACTGACGATATAATTTATATTCAATATCTTTATAACACTATAATTAGTATTTAAAATAATAAAAAACTGACGATATAATGACAAATTTAAACGATATAATATCTACGCTTTCTTCTGAAGAGCAACAACAGTTTATTCATTATTTAGAACGAAAAAACAAACGTAATGACACAAAAAACATAATATTATTTAAGCTTCTAGTCAAAAATGAATTCGATTCTAAAACAATATGCAACACTATATATAAAAACTATAATAAAGATGCATACCACGCTTTAAGGAAACGTTTATACCAATCTATTATAGATTTTATAGCTAATTCTAATTTAAAAGAGGAGAATTCTGTAGATATGCAAATTATTAAATACATTTTAGCGTCTCGTACTTTTCTAAATCATAAACACTATAAAGTAGCTTATAAAATTTTAGATAAAGCAGAAGCCATAGCTACAGAGCATCATTTATTCGCTATACTAAATGAAATCTACCACACAAAAATTCAATATGCTTATGCCAATCCTCAATTAGATTTAGATAGGCTTATTATTAAGTTTAAAAACAATCAGAAAAATCATTACCTAGAGGATCAACTAAATATCGTTTATGCAAAAATTAAACAAATCTTAAATAATATTGCATATAAAGGAGAGGTATTAGATTTTGAAACTCTTTTAAACACGACTTTAAAGGAGTACAATATAAATAGTAACGATTTAATGTCTTTTAAATCACTTTATCAGTTAATATCTATAGTTAGTATTTCTGCATTTGTTTCTAAAAACTACTTAAAAATAGAGCCTTTTTTAATTCATACATATAAAACGATACAAACACATAAAAATAAAGACAAGCAATTATTTTATCATATACAAGTTTTATACTTAATCGCTAATACCCTTTTTAGAAATAAAAAATTTAACGATTCTCTTTTCTATTTAGAACAAATGCACAATCATATGCTACTAAAACGAAAAAAGCATTATAAAACATTTCTACTTAAATACAATTTATTACTTGCCCTCAACTACAACTACTCTAGCCAACAAACTAAAGCTATAACTATTTTACAACCATTTACAACCTACAAACACCAAGATACCGAAAACTTATTAGACATACATTTAACCTTAATTATGTTTTATATCCAGTCTGACGACTATAACAAATCTCATCAATTATTTTCAAAATTTTATCATACAGATAATTACTATGAAGCTAAAGCGGGTAAAGAATGGGTTTTAAAAAAGAACTTAATAGAAATTATTTTACATATAGAATTACATAACATAAATTATGTAGACTCAAGATTATTGAGCTTTAAAAGACTACATTTTAAATACCTAAAAAGTATAAATCAACAACGTGTTATTACTTACCTAGCTTTAGTAGAAGACTATTATAAAAAACCCGAACAAGTAACAACAGAAGCTTTTTACAATAAAGTAGAACATGCCTTTGATTGGGTAGAAGCAAAACAGGAAGATATTTTTGTGATGAGTTATTATGCTTGGCTTAAAAGTAAAATGGAAAACAAGCCGCTATATAACACTACATTGCAATTAATAAAACAAGCACAAACTGTTAATTAGTCGTTAAAATAACGTTCTATTTAAACCTTTTATTTTTTTGTTGGTCTTAGAAGCAAATAACAATTAAAAACATAAGTAGGATGAAAAAAATAGTTTTTGTATTAATCGCTTTAATATCGTTTCAAATTAATGCCCAACACAGAAAAGAGGGACATGACGAGCATAAAAAGGAAAGACGCCACAACATGAAAGACATAAGTGCAGAAGACATGTCTCAATTACATACTAAAAAGTTAACATTAGCTTTAGATTTAACTGAAGCACAGCAAAAAAAGGTTAATGCTTTAAACCTTAAACATGCAAAAGCTAAAAAGGCAAAAATGGAAGCTAGAATGAAAGCTAAAGAAGCTGCTAAAAAACGCTCTCAAGAAGAACGTTTAAAGCTTATGAATGAAAGATTAGATGCACAAATAGCCCACAAGAAAGAAATGAAAGCCATTCTTAATGCAGAGCAATATAAAAAATGGGAAAACATGCAAGCTAAAAGAAAAAGAGCTGGAAAGAAAAGAACTATGGGTAAAAGAAAAGCTATGAAAAGACCTAAACACAGAGAAGAGCATAAAGAGTAACAAAACATCTTAATGAATTAGTTTTTTAAGCAGAAAAAAGATGCCGATTATCTAATCGGTATCTTTTTTATTTGCTAATATTATGTAAATAGCTTTACTTTGGGTAATTAACGTCTAATTATCTAAAAATGATGAAGAAAATATTTACTTTATGTTTTTTTGCTTTTGCAATGGTTATAGGAACTCAATCTGCAACAGCTCAAAGCAAAGCTGAGACTAATGAAAAAGCAGTTAATACTGCTAAAAAACTACAACAATTATTGCAATTTGATGACGCTACTCTT
>NZ_JBSHNS010000191.1:0-2905 GCF_053601635.1 Pontimicrobium sp. MEBiC01747 | reverse complement strand
AAGTACAAAAAGCCTTTAACACAGAAAGATAGTCTCAATTTTAAATTTAAAGATAAAGATACTTTAGTTTTAGTTGAAAACTATAAGCGCCCAGAAGGTGTGCGAGTTCCTTATGAATATAAAGATTCTACATTTTTAAACTATTATAAAAAAGTAGCGTTTAACCATAGTAATGGTAAATATAGTAAGGATACAAAAATGAAGTACTGGAAAGATGATATTAAGTTATTTTTCTCTAAAAGTATTTCTAAAAAAGAAAGAAAAGAATTAATGTCTTTTGTTAATACTATAAGTTCTCAAATTGATTCATTAAATATCCACCAAGTTAAGCATGTTGAAGACTCAAATTTTGTTATTTATTATAATGGAGATTATGATTACGAGTCTAAATTAGTAGATATAAAAACGTCTGATTACTTGTACTGGAATGGAAAAAATCAACTTTATAGAGCAGCTATTAAAATAGACCCTAATAAATATTTTAACTCTAAACTTAGACTTTATAAATTAAAAGAATACTTTTTTAGTGCTATAGGTTACTTCAAGCGTATTAACGATTTTAATTGCGATAGTTACTTTTCTAATTGTTACTCTTCTAATAAGAATGTATCGAAATTAGATATAGAACTTTTAAAGTATCATTATTCTTATGGTATTTGTAAAGGTACAAGCCTAGAAACGTTTGAAGAACAGCATAAAGTGGCTAAAGAGGTTCTTAAAAAAAATAATCATAAAATTAATTTTATACATAAAGATTAAAGCGAAATTTTGTCTTTACATATAAAAAGGAACACTTTTTAAGTGTTCCTTTTTTGTATAATTAATTTTTTAATTGATTCTAAATAGTAATTTTCCCTACAATTTGCTCTCCTTTGTTTTTAGCCAATCTTACTACTTGTACTTCTTTTGTTGTTTTAGCAGTACCATAGTTTTTAAATGTTGTTATTTTCATAAACGTAGGGTTCTCATCGTTTTGTAATACTGCATTATTATAATTTACTTTAATATAATAATCTCCTTTTCTAGCATTACGTAATGTAAATTCTTCTGGCCCATAACCTGCGTTTTCATCTGCTGCAATTTCCCCTCCTATTTGTGTTTTAGGATTTCTATAAAAGCAATCTTCTAAATTAGGGTCTATAACATGTAATTCTATATCTGTATCTGCTCTATTCCAATCGATAACGACTCTTACATCGTAATTAGTGTTTATTTCATTATAACTATCTAAAGTACTTTTATTTATAGTGTTATCTTTTTGAATTAAGCTATTAATTTCATTCTTAGTAATATTATTCATTGCAAAAGATTTTTTAGTGTCTTTAGCTTTATAAACGGCATCACTAACTACAGTGTTTAATAATTCGAATGCTTTTTGATTTTTTCCAATTTCTTGGTATGCTAATGCTAAATCTCTATACGATTGTGCATCTTCTGGTTTTAATAATAAAACTCTTTTATATACTGAACTAGCTAACTTATATTTTTTTGCAGCTTCTAATTTGTATCCTAAAGCTTTTAGTAATTCGTAATTATCGTATTCTGATTTAATTATTTCATTTAAAATGGCCTTACTTTCTTCCTCTGCTCCTTTTTTTGCAAAGAAATCGTAGACATCTACATAATACCCTAAATTATCTTTATGCTTTTCTTTTAATTCAGCCACATGTATATTATATGCGTCTTCATTTGTTTTAGCTTTAGATAATACTTTTATATAATCTGCTTTATTATTATTCTTTTTAACTTTTAATCTCCCTTTATATTTTACTGCTTTAAGTTTACTGACTTTTTTATTTACTACTGGCAATTTTGAATTATAATCTTTACTTGTTGTTATTACCAATACTCCATTACTTCCTTGGCTACCATATAAAGCAGAGCCAGCGGCTCCTTTAATTACGTTTACACTTTTTACAGATCTTGGATCTATTGTTCTTACAAAATCTGCTGGAGTAATTACGTTATCTAGAACAATTAATACAGAGTTATCACTTTTAAGAGATCTATTACCTCTTAATATTAATTTTACACTTCCATTTTTTTCTAAAACAGTTAAGCCACTTACTTTACCTGCTAAACTACTTAAAACATCAGAGTTATTAGCTTGAGTAAGTAATTTATTATCTATTACTCTATATGCAGAAGTAATTTCATCCTTTTTACGTTCTAAGCCTAAAGTTGTTACTACAACATCGTTTGATTCGCTTTCTTTGGGAACCATTGTTATATTAATATTCTTTGGCTCATTCACATAAGCTTCGGAAGTAGAATACCCTTTAAAGGAATAGGTTAAAACTTCTCCAGTATTAACTGCTATAGAATAATTACCATTTACATTAGTTTCTGTTCCTGTTGTTGTCCCTTTTACTAAAATGCTTACATTAGGAAATGGGTTCCCGTCTTCATCTAAAATTACTCCAGATACATTAATTTGATCTATAGCAGGAGCATCTTGTCCATAAGCCTGTACTGAGATAAAAGTTACAAGTAAGAGTTTGAATATTGTTTTCATAAGTTAATTAATTTAGTTTAAAGTAAAACTATAATTAAAGATACTAAAAATAAAAAGCAATTGAGTGAAACACTCTTTCTAATGAGTAAACCCTACTTTTGTTTAAGTAAAGTGGATTTCACTTCTTCTTTTATAACTAATGATATCCAATGTCTCATTTATCATCTCCAATTTTTATAGTTGGAATGTCTTGAGCATGTACATTAAATGTAACTAACATGAATCATAGCATTCGTAAAATATATTTCATGGTTTTCTGTGCTTTATTAGTCTTTTATAATTGAAATTAATTCTGGCAATAATGTAATTGCAGTTATTAAAACTGCATTATTTTTAGGTTTAGGTTCTGTATCGGTTTTAGTTACTGCTAATGTACTAGATACTGTAGGT
>NZ_JBSHNS010000190.1:0-24740 GCF_053601635.1 Pontimicrobium sp. MEBiC01747 | reverse complement strand
CTGGAGTTTTAACAGGAAAAGGAATGTCTTATGGCGGTTCTTTAATTCGTCCAGAAGCAACAGGTTACGGTTGTGTATATTTTGCAAAAAATATGTTAGCAACTAAAAATGATTCGTTTGAAGGAAAAACTGTTGTTATTTCTGGATCAGGAAACGTTGCACAATATGCTTGCCAAAAAGCAACTGAATTAGGAGGGAAAGTCGTTACAATGTCTGATTCTTCTGGTTATATCCATGATAAAGATGGAATAGATGCAGACAAGTTAGCGTTTATTATGGAGCTTAAAAATGTTAAAAGAGGAAGAATTAGTGAGTATGTAGATACATATTCTTCTGCAACATTCCATAAAGGAGAAAGACCTTGGAATGTAGATTGCGATGTGGCAATGCCATGTGCAACACAAAATGAATTAAATAAAGAAGAAGCAGAAGCTTTAGTAAGTAATAATGTTTTAGCTGTAGCAGAAGGAGCTAATATGCCAACAACACCAGAAGCTATAGAAGTATTACAAAATGCTAAAGTATTATTTGCACCAGGTAAAGCATCTAACGCAGGAGGTGTTGCAACTTCTGGATTAGAAATGAGTCAAAACTCATTACGTTACAACTGGACTAGAGAAGAAGTTGATGCTAAGTTAAACCAAATCATGAATGATATTCATGAATCTTGCGTTACTTACGGCACAGATAAAGACGGAAACGTAGATTACGTTAAAGGAGCAAATATTGCTGGTTTTGTTAAAGTAGCAGACGCCATGTTAGCACAAGGCGTAGTATAATGCTAAAACTTTAAAATAATTATAAAAAGCTTCCTTTTTAGGGAGCTTTTTTAATTTAGAGGTGGTAATTGGGCAAATATATCAATATTACGTTCTATAATTTCGAAGATAACAATGTCTGGTTTAAAAGCTTCTATTTCTTTTTTATCAATAGTATACTTTTTAAGGTAAATAACTTCTGCAAAACCTTCATTAAAAAATGGAATTAAAGCATTGGTGAAAGAATCTCTATAAAGCATTAATTTTAAGCTTTTAGAAGAGTTTTTGTAGTGAAGCTTATTATTTGCGTTAGAAACTAATATGGTTTCTGACTGCTCTGTCTTTTCTATTTTTAAGGCAGTTTCTTGTTGTGACTTATTAATCATTTTTGCTAAATCGAAAGTCTCTTTAAACTTTTGGGGTGTAATTGTAAAATCTTCAAGTCTTATTTTCTCTAGTATTAGATCTTTGCTAATAACATCCATAATATGATTATAACCTACATACGCTCCATAATAATTCCAATGTGTATCTGTTTTTAAATATAGTAATTGGTTTTTTGATTTGTTTTCTATAATAGGAGGAGATAAATCTATAATATCGATATTAGTTTTAGATTTTAAAACAGTTTTTAAAACATCTAATTTTGTTGCTTTTTGATTTAGCTTATAAGGTAAATATTCTTGATAGATTCTATTTTTATCAGGGGCTACAACAAAATAAAAAGGAATATTTTTAGCATCAAAATAGGTTTTTACACTATTTAAGTAAGAAACTGTATTTGTGAGTTCTTTCTCTGTAAAAGGATCATTTCCATAACTATTATTTAAAACATTATTAAAATGATTTCCTAAAAACAACCAGTCTTCTTTGCCAGAAACAACACGGTTAGGGATAGGGTTTTCATCAAGAATAGTATCTTTAAAATGAATATAATTATTAACTAAAGTTGTTTTTAATCCGAAATTTTCTAAATAGTAATTTTTAAATTTACCTAGGGATACTATTGGTTGTTTTATAGTTAGCTTGGGAAAAGATTGAAATTTTCTGTTTTCATTATTAGTTAGATTTTTTTCCACACCAAAAACTAAAACAAGATTGGGAATTAATAATGCCAATAGAAACAGTGCAATAATAATTTTAAATTTTTGAGTATTATTTTTCATTATTAAAATCTAAAATAGATAAATGGGTTGTACGAATCTGTAGCTATATAAATATAGCTAATACTTAACAAAACAAATAGTGTGATAACTCTTAACGCTTCTATTAATTTATACTTTGTAGATGACGTATTTAATGTTATTAAATAATTTTTTAACTGTCTATGTATAGGTGTAGAGAAAATTATAGCTAATATTAAAACAATGATAATTTCTTTAGATAAATAGAAAAATAAGTAATCGTAATTGGTTTCTGTTTTAAAATTAAACATCATTTTAATATAATTAAAAGCTTCGCTTATAGTGTCACTTCTAAATATAGGCCAAGTAATATTTACAATAAATAACGTATATATTAAAGAGATTGTAGCGCCTAACTTATTTAATTCTTTTTTTAACCCTAATTTTTCTAGGACAATAAATAAACCATGAGACATGCCCCATATAACAAAGGTCCAACTTGCTCCATGCCATAGGCCAGTTACAAAAAACACAAAAAATAAATTAAAATAAGTTCTTAAAGGCCCTTTTCTATTGCCCCCTAAAGGAATATATAAATAATCTTTAAACCAACTAGAAAGTGTAATGTGCCAACGTCTCCAAAACTCTTGAATAGATTTAGAAATATATGGGTAATTAAAATTCTCAGGAAAATTAAAACCAAACATTTTACCTAAACCAATAGCCATATCTGAATAACCAGAAAAATCAAAATAAATTTGAAAACTATAAGCAATAACACCTAGCCAAGTAATTAAAGCAGAAGATTCGCTGGTAGGCATGTTAAAAATCCCATCAACCAAAAAAGCACAATTATTAGCTATAATCATTTTTTTTGCTAAGCCAATAATAAAACGTTCAATACCTTCAGAAAATAGTTTATAACTAACTGTTCTGTTTTTAATTTCTTTTTCAATATGTGAATATCTTACTATAGGGCCGGCAATTAATTGTGGGAATAAAGAAACGTAGGTAGCAAAATCTATAAAGTTTTTATTCGCTTTAACATCACCTCTATATACATCTATAGTATAAGACATGGTTTGAAAAGTATAAAAACTAATCCCTAGAGGTAAAACAACATTAGCAAAACGATTTGCTGTTAACGATTCTATATTGAAATTTTGAAGTATTTCAACCAAATTAGAGAAAACAAAATCTGAATATTTAAAGTAGAAAAGAATAGATAAATTAAATATTATAGATAAAATAAGCCCTAATTTACGTTTACCATAATTTATAATGAGTCCTGCAGAAAAATCTATTAAAGCAGAAAGTATAATTAAAATAACTAGCTCTTTTTCTCCCCAAGTATAAAAACCTAAACTTAAACTTAATAAAATAAAGTTTTTAACCTTTTTTGGCACTATATAGTATATAAATAAGGTAAGCGGTAAAAATAGAAATAAAAATATAGGGCTACTAAACAGCATAAGTGGTTTTAAAATTTATAACAGCCAAAATACAATAAAATATAGTATTTTTGGTTTTTACTTAAAACGTAGAAGTCTTCAATAAATGAAAAGGTTAAAAACAGTTTTAGTTATAATTTTTATAACACTATCCCAATTAGTAATTGGGCAAGATTTTTCTGATTCATGGGTAGGGCACTTTTCCTATTTAGATATTGTAGATGTTTCTAAAGGAACTGATAAGATTTTTGGAGCATCAGAGAATGCTGTTTTTATTTACGATACAAGTACTAACGAAATTGAACGCCTTTCAACTATAAATGGACTATCTGGCGAAAACATTTCTGCTATTAAGTATATTGAAGAGAAGGGGATAATATTAATAGGTTTTGAAAACGGATTGATACAAGTTTATAGCGAATCTAATAAAGAATTTACTTCTGTAATAGATATATTAGAAAAACCAACAATACCGCCAAACGATAAGCGGATCAATCATTTTATGATTTACAATGATTATGCATATATTTCTACTGGTTTTGGAATATCTGTATATGATATAGAAAATTTAGAATTTGGAGATACTTATTTTATAGGAGCGGGAGGTTCACAATTAAAGGTAAATCAAACAACAATTTTTGGGGAATTTATATATGTGGCATCAGAAGTTAGAGTATTTAGAGCTTTAATTAATAACCCTAACTTAATTAATTTTCAAGAATGGACTAACCTTAGTTCAGGTAACTTTATAGGAATACAAAGGGTTGGAGAAAAATTATACACAGCAGCTACAAATAAAAAAGTTTTTGAGATTGTAACTTCTGGTTTCGTTGTAAAGGCAACTTATCCAGATCATGTTTCAGGGTTTATAAGTGTAAATGATAAACTAGTTGTAACCACAAAGAAAAATGCTTTTGTATATTCTGAAGACTTTACAGAAATAGCAAGCGCTGGTGAAAGTGCTGAATTTGTAACAGATTACACAAAATCAATAATTGGAGATAATGAAGACTTGTACATAGGTACGAAATCTATAGATGTTTTGGGAAAACCAGGTTATGGTCTTTTAAAAGCAAATTTTAATGATACAACTGTATTTGAAGAAATTCACCCAGAAAGCCCTTTAAAGAATAAATTTTTTCAAATTGAAACTCAATCTGGACAAGTTTGGGGCGTGCATGGCGGACATTCTGTGACCTATAATTTTAATGGAGGAATAAGACGTTCTGGTATTAGTCGTTTAATAAATGAAGAGTGGAATAATATAACATACGATAGCTTAAATGTCAATGTGCCAAACCCATGGTATTTATCTTACCTTTCTATAGATCCTTTTAGCAATAAAGTTTTTGTAAGTTCTTATTTTAAAGGAATATTAGAAATTACTCCAGAGGAAATAACACTTTACAATCAAGACAACAGTACTATTATTCCTTTTGCAGGAGCATTACATTTAAGCTTAGCAAGTCATTTTGATAAAGATGGAGCCTTATGGGTAATGAATGGACGTGTAGATACAAGTTTAAATAAGTTTAATGATGGGACTTGGTCAGATTATAGTTTGTTAGATATTATTAACCCTAGAACCAGTAATTTAGGGTTTTCAGATTTATCCTTTACAGATGATGGTAAGGTTTTTATTGGAAGTCTTAATTATGGTATTATAGGTTTTGATGAGTCCAATGGAGATTTAAAATTTATTGAAGATATAGAGTTAAATATGCCTTCTCAAAAAGTATGGGCTGTAGAAGTCGATAGGCAAAATCAAGTATGGGTAGGAACAGATAGTGGGTTGAGAGTTATTAATAATCCATCGGAATTTTTTGATGACCCAGCTTATCAACCATCAGATATTATAATACTAGATGATGGCACTCCAAGAGAACTTTTGTTCCAGCAGTATATAACGGACATAGAAGTCGATGGTTCTAATAATAAATGGATTTCAACTCTAGATACAGGAGTCTATTACCTATCATCAGATGGGCAAGAAACTATATTTCATTTTACAAAAAACAATTCCCCATTACCTTCAAATGATGTGTTGGATGTGGCTATAGATGGTACCAATGGTGTTGTTTACTTTGCAACAGAAAAAGGTTTAGTAGCATTTAAATCAGATACATCAAAGCCTGAAGAAACACTTACTAGTGCTTATGTATATCCAAATCCAGTTAGGCCTGCATTTAATATAACCGAGGATAAGGTTAAAATAAAAGGACTTACAGATAATGTAAATATAAAAATTACAGATATTGAAGGTAATTTAGTTACAGAAGCAGAGTCTAGAACAAACTCAAAATTTAGAGGGTATAATTTAGAAATAGATGGCGGAACCGCTTTATGGAATGGAAAGAATTTGGCAGATAGAATAGTAGCTTCAGGAGTCTACCTTGTTTTAATTTCTGATTTAGATTCGTTTGAAACGAAAGTTTTAAAAGTAATGATTGTTAGGTAATGTTTTCCACCACAAATGCAATAGTTCTTTCTAAAATAAGATACAGAGATAGTGATTTAATTATAAAATGTTACACTCAAAAAGAAGGTGTAGTAAGTTATTTATTGAAAGGCATTTTTAAGTCTAAAAAGGGGCATTCTAAAATGGCTTACTTTCAGTTGTTATCTCAATTACAAATTGTAACGGATCATAAAGCAAAAAGATCATTACAATACATAAAAGAAGTTAAAAACAATTACTTATATAATAGTTTACACACAAATGTGTTAAAAAGCTCTATTGTTATGTTTTTAGCAGAAGTATTGTCTACATCTCTTCAAGAAGAAGAACAGAACGATACCCTATATAATTATCTAGAGGCGACCTTACAGTGGTTAGATATGAATGATAATTATGCTAACTTCCACTTGCTATTTTTATTAAACCTTACCAAACACCTTGGTTTTTATCCAGATAAAACAGAAATCGAAGCACCGTTTTTTAATTTAAGAGATGGAGAATTTCAGTTGGTAAATGAGAGTAAATATTGTGTTTTTGGGGAAAATTTAACACTGTTAAAACAACTGTTAGGCATAACATTTGATGCTTTAGAAGAGGTGAAAATAAACTCAAAACAAAGACAGTCGTTTTTAAGTTTAATTTTACTTTATTTTGAATTACATTTGGGCAGTTTTAAAAAGCCTAAATCTTTACAGATATTTAATGAAGTTTTCAATTAAAAATAAAGCCTATTTTTTTAGTTTTTGGTTGTTTGTATTAGCAATAACAATAACCCAAGCTCAAAATATTAAAGTTTTAAATAAAATAACAAAAGAACCAGTAATTGGCGCTGCAATTTTTAACACAGATAAAACAAAAAGTGTTGTAAGTGATATTAATGGAAATGTATCTCTTGATATTTTTGATGAGGATGAAACCTTATCCATAAAACATATTACATTTCAGTTAAAAAATATCGTTAAATCTAAATTGAATAAAAACGTTATTTATCTAGACCCAGATACTCAAGGTTTAAAAGAAGTGGTTGTTTCTGCTTATAAATTTAAACAAAATAAAAGAGATATTCCAAAAACAATAACAAGTATAAATGCAAAAACAATCGCATTTAATAACCCACAGACGAGTGCAGATTTATTAGAATCTACGGGGCAAATATATGTTCAAAAAAGCCAACTAGGAGGTGGTAGCCCAATGATAAGAGGGTTTTCTACTAATAGATTATTAATTACTGTAGATGGTGTAAGAATGAACAATGCTATATTTAGAGGCGGAAATTTACAAAATGTTATATCTATAGATCCTTTTTCTATTAAGAACACAGAAGTTATACTAGGACCAAGCTCAGTTATTTATGGAAGTGATGCCATAGGAGGTGTTATGAGTTTCTTTACAGAAAAACCACAATTATCGTATTCAGACTCTACATACATTAAAGCAAATAGTGTGTTAAGGTATGCTACTGCTAGTGAAGAAAAAACAGGGCATTTAGGTTTTAATTTTGGATTGAAAAAATGGGCATTCTTAACTAACTTAAGTTACACTTCATTTAACGACTTAAGAATGGGAAAACATGGTCCAATAGATTATTTGAGACCAGAATTTGTTATTACAAATAATAATGAAGATACTATTGTAGAAAATAATAACCCCTTAGTTCAACGTTTTTCTGGTTATGATCAAATTAACCTTATGCAAAAGGTTAGGTTTGAACCAGAAAATAATCTTAGTTTAGACTTGGGAGTATATTATACAGCTACATCCGATAACCCTAGATATGATAGATTAATTCGCTATAGAGGAGACCAATTACGTTCAGCAGAATGGTATTATGGACCTCAAAAATGGTTTATGACTAATTTAAATGCTACTAAACTAAGTAGTAACTCTAATCTATATGATAAAATAAAAGCAACAGCAGCTTACCAAAACTTTAAAGAAAGCAGAGTAGATAGAAATTTTCAGTCTACAAACAGAAGAGTAAGAGAAGAATCAGTTAATGCTTTATCGTTTAATTTAGATCTAGAAAAAACATTAAGCCCTAAAATAAAAGTATTCTATGGGTTAGAATATGTTTATAACAAAATAGCATCGCAAGCTAAAACAGAAGATATTACAACAAACGAAACTACAGATGCAGTAACAAGGTATCCAAATGGTTCAACATGGCAATCTGCAGCCATTTATGCGAATATAAAATACAAACCCAACCCTAAATTTGTATTTCAGTCCGGATTACGATTTAACAATGTAGACTCTAGAGCAGACTTCTCAGAAAACAATAGATTTTTAGACTTACCATTTAGCGCTTCAAAAAATACTTCTGGAGCTTTAACAGGTACAGCAGGAGTAAGTTGGTTACCAAGTAAAACTTTACAGTGGCGCTTAAACTTTTCTTCGGCATTTAGAGCGCCTAATATAGATGATATTGGAAAAGTATTTGATTCTGAACCAGGCTCGGTAGTAGTACCTAATGAATCTTTAAAGCATGAGTATGCCTATGGAGGAGAGTTAGGGCTAACATTAAATTTTGATGATATTATTGTTTTTGATACAGCAACATATTATACGTATTTAAATAATGCTTTAGTAAGAAAAAACGGCAATTTAAATGGAGAAACAAGTATACTCTATGATGGCGAAATAAGTAATGTACAATCCATTCAAAACGCTTCTAAATCGTGGATATACGGTTTTGAAGCAGGAATAAAAGTTAATTTTTCTAAAAATTTAAAGCTAACCTCACAGTATAATATTATTGGAGGTACAGAAGATAATGATGGTGTAGAAGTACCGGTAAGGCATGTGGCTCCTAATTTTGGGAATACACATTTTGTATGGCACAATGACAAGTTTAAAACAGATGCGTTTATTAATTATAATAATGCATTATCATTTAATCAATTAGCACCATCCGAAAGAGAAAAGGATTATATCTATGCTCTAGATGAAGATGGAAACCCATATTCACCATCTTGGTATACACTAAACTTAAGAACGCAGTATCAGTTAAATGATTCGGTATCCTTAACCGCAAGCATAGAAAATATTACAGATCAGCGTTATAGAACGTACTCCTCTGGCATATCTGCTCCTGGGCGCAATTTAATAGTGTCGTTAAAATATGGTATATAAATACATCTAAATAACACTATAAAACTCAAGTCTATTTTTTAATAGCTTTTTTGGTTATTATTTTTCCATTAGATAATTCTATTTGTGCTAAATATAGTGCTTGATTAAGGTTTGATAGAGAAAATGTTATTACATTCTTATTTTGTCCCTTTATAAAATATAAAGGTCTACCTAAAGCATCTATTATTTTAACAGCTTTTATTTTTAAATTATCTGTTGCTTCAATTTCTATAACATCATTATCAAGCTCTATAATAGATATTGAATTTGAATTCGTTTCAAATTCACCTACAGATAACGTTTCAATATTAAAAATAATTTGAAAACGACTATTATAATTCCCTTCAAGTGAGGTAAATGTATATTCCGAATCAGATAAATTATGAATAATGTTCAATATATTGTCTTTTAGGTATATTGTATTTGAAGTCATAAAGTCACCCTCAATTCTAGCTATAGATAAAGAGTATATTGTAGGGACGGTAATTGCAGTTTCAAAACCTAGTGGAATGGTTTCCTCAAGTGTTAAGCTTTCGGGAGCTTTACCCTGTATAGCAAAGCGGTCAGTATCATTTTCAATTTCTGTATAAATTACCGCAGCATTTTGGTTGTAGATACTTCTTCTAGCATCATAAGAAACACTATCTCTTCCATCGGTTGCCCCATTTACATAAGCTATTAATACTTGATTAAAAACACCATTATCAGATGTTAGATTAACCCATAATCTATTAGTGTTTTCGTTGGTTCTAAAAAATTGCCCATTACTAGTTTCGTCTGCCATTCTAATACTATTATCAAAAACAACATTGGTGTTAGACAAGCCCTGAACAAAGAAACTTTGTCCAGAGGGAATATAATTATTTGGTATAATCATATCTCCACCAGCAGTATTGCCACTACCATTGGTTATAATAGCATAATCGTCTTGCGAAAAATTGTAATTTTGGTTACCACTAGTGTTACTATCTGCAGCAGTATTTTGCGACCATAAATATGCAGCACCACCAATAATTGACGAATTATTAGTTAAAAAAGCATTTGCATCTATCGCAGAAGGGTAAGGGTTTCCTATAAGGTTCCAGTCTTCATCCCCATTAGCACCATTATATGAAATTGCAGTGTTTACAATTCCAGTATTAAATGAACCAGAAAAAGTATAAGTATATTGTGTGCCAGCAATAAACCCAATTGGTGTATGCATAGAAGCATAGCCTAAACCAGGAGACATGATATCTGTTCCATCTGTAATTAACGTCCAAGCATTTCCATCATCATCAATGCCATCTGCTCCTGTAGTATAGGTATTAGTATTATCTATTTCTACAAGAACATCTAAAAAATTAGCAGCATTAAACCAATAGCGTCTATTGGGGTTTGCAAATGCTAACGCATCTTGTATCATCGCATTTTGAATGGGAGAACTCCAATATGTATAATCGTATACGCTATTTAAAGGCGTTGTACTTTTGTTAACTAAAGCAGTTCCTGTAGACGTTAAATTAAATCCTGAATTATTGTTATTTTGAACAAAAGCACCTTGTGTTTGTACATATAGCTCTCCATCTACGGTAGCATTATTTTCAATCTCTACATAAGTATTATTTGCAATATTTAATCGGTATTCAGGTCCAGAACCTGTATTTGCATTCACAATTAATGAGCAAGCAGTAAAGCTACCGTTACTACTTGTATCGTATCCACCATTAATAATAGCCATGGTATTACTATCTGGAATACCATTAGACCATGAAGCGCCATCCCAGGTTGTAAATGGCATTGTTACTTGAACAGCATTAGTAGCTATACTACAAGTACCAGTTTCTGTAATTTCGCAATAAAATTGATAACCATCTAAATTAAAGCCAAATATAGATAGATTTGAAGTCGTTTCTCCAGTTACTACACCAGGAGAAAATGTTGTACTCATAACGTCTGTCCAGCCTACTGAGTTTCCATCATTATACTTCCATTGGTACGAAAGTGTTCCTGTACCTCCAGCAGTTATAGAAAGATTAAAAGAGGCTGTGTCGCAATCATCAACATCTAAGGGTTGAAGTGTTATAGTAGGTGAGGTAACTGTAGATATTTCAAATCCAAAGCAATCTTCATTACCGTCAGAATCCCAATCGGATAAACTAAAGGTTGTAGTTGGTGCGTTGGCAGTATTATTTCTTGTATAAACATAACCAACATTAAATCCTGCTCCAGGATTAGAGTGATTTTGCCACACATCTTCAGCCGTACCACTATTAACTAATACTAAACGGTCTTCATCATTAAGGCCACCACCAGTAAAAGATAAATCTGGAGATATTGTAGCACAACTAGTACAAGCTCCAGAAGAACTTAATCTAATCATAAGTGTTTCGCCAGCCAGTATTGTTCCAGATAAGGGCATATTTAAATTAAATCCAGAAGTTGGTGGGGTTGAGCCTAACGTGAAATTATTGTCAACTCCAATAATGTAAGTTGATAAATCTATAGCTGAAGCAGTTGGGTTTAATAGTTCTATATAATGGCAAGAATCGGTTTGATCGTCATAAACACCAGAAAACATAAGCCCTGTAAAACTTGCCGAGATACCTCCAGATCCACAATTGTCTGCTAAAATGCTAAAGTTAGATGTCGTATCCACATCGCAACCACTTTCTGTAATAGTAATAACTCCTGTTGAAGCTCCAGTTGGGACTTCGGCAATTAATGTTGTACTATTAATAAAAGTTACATTTGCAGAAACACCATTAAAATTTACTGTAGACATCGCCGAAAAACCAGCCCCGGTAATAGTTACATGTGTTAGCTCTGGGCCAGATGTTGGAGAAAAATTGGTAATAGAATGTGTTGGAGTACAAGAGATACCACATACTACGTTTATATCATCTAAATAATAAGACCCTCCAACTCTTTGTGTCATGGCTATTCTTAAATAAAAGTCGCCAACTAAATCTAAATTTACAGTAAACTCTTCATGCGTTGTAGTAACTTCACTTACAAGAATGTCTCTAGCAGAAGTCCATGGACCGGTATTGCTCGTTGAATATTCTATACTTAAAGTTCTATTGTCTGTAGATGAAGTTCTGGCTAACCAAAGTGTTAATGTCTGTGGATTTGTTAGTATAGCATTGGTAATTATGTTATCTCCTGTAGAGTTAAAACCAGTACCATTTCCTGTTCTTCCTGCTGTTCCATTTTGGTATGTTCCTGTGCCTGTCCAGTTACCATAACCAGAGTTAAAATTATCTGTTAAACATTGGGAATAACTAAAATTTATTGCACACAAAACTGTGATAATAAAAAGTAGGGTTTTATTATTATACATGATATTGGGGTATTAATACTTTACAAAAAACAGAGTATAAGGGGAGTGGTGTATTTATGGTAAAGTTTTTTTGTAAAAAATTAACTGCACATTTATTTAATTACAACAACACTGTCTCCTTGTAAATATTGATTTTCAAATATATAAAGAATACAGAGTATTTTAAATTAATTTAATTTGTTTTCGATGAAATGATATAATTCATTTTTTTAATCTTTGAAATTATAAGTTGAATTGTATCTTCGTTTTTTAGGCTAAAAAAGCAAGAGTTATATAAATGTATCAAAACAATAAAACATTTACGGTAGAAGAAGCAAAAAGAAAATTAGAGCATTATTGTGCTTACCAGGAGCGTTGTCATAAAGAAGTGCAAGAAAAATTAAAAGGGATGAATATGATTCCTGAAGCCATAGATGACATTATAGTACACTTATTACAGCATAATTTTCTTAATGAGGAACGTTTTGCAAAAGCTTTTGTTAGAGGTAAATTTAATACCAAAAAATGGGGTAAAGGACGTTTGCTTATGGAGTTAAAAAGGAAAGCAATTTCTAAAGCAAATATAGATATTGCGTTTAAAGAAATTAGCGACGACGATTACATAGCAAGTTTTAATAGTTTAGCCGAAAAAAGAGCAAGTTTAATAAAAGAAACAGATAAGTATAAGAAAAAAAAGAAACTTATAGATTATTTATTATACAGAGGTTGGGAGTCGTATTTAGTTTACGAAAAAGCTAATGAACTAATTAAATAATAATTATTTATGTGTTCTTATAATGGCTTGTTCGTTTTTCCAATCTATCCATTTTTGACCTTTAATGCGACGCATAAGGTTATCTAGATTACGCATTATAAATACATTATAAATTGCTTTGCTTAATGTTTTAGGGTGTCTAGCTATAGCACGAAGACTCATAGAAAAACCTGGAGTAACATATTTCATGTAATGCCAATACCCTTCAGGCATGTATAAAACTTCTCCATGATTTAATTCGCAAACCCAACCTTTAGCATGCTTTAAAGCTGGCCATTTTTCGAAATCTGGATTAGAAAAATCGATATCTTCCCTAACAATTAAAGAGTGTGGAATTTTATATAAATATTTGCTTTGTTTTTGGTCGAAAAGAATACATTGTTTTTTGCCTTCAAAATGAAAATGAAAGATATTGGCTAGGTCAATATCGTAATGCATAAACGTATGCGAATCTCTTCCGCCAAAAAAGAGCATAGGTAATCCTTTCATTAAACGCAATCCAAAATCTGGAAAAGAAAAGTCTTTTTGAAGCATTGGTACCTCTTTTAAAATATTCCAAAGAAAAATGCGATACTTAGTTGGTTTGCTTTTTAATAAATCTACATACTCGCTCATTTTCATTGTAGCATGTGGCTCGTTAAACCCATCTTTATAGTCTACGGGTCTATCATCGTATAACGGTACTGTTTTATCTCCCGCAATAGATTTCATGTACTCTAAACTCCATTTAGAGTATGCTGGCCAATCTTCTATATAACGTTCTATTACCACAGGTTTCTGCGGCTTAAAATAATGTTTTATAAAATCCTCTTTCCGTATTGTTTTTACGCGAGGAATATCTTGAAGATTTAATTTCAAATGATGAAAGTTTAGCGTATAAAGTTATAAAAACGCTGTAATTTTCAAAAAAAGTATGTTATTTTTTGGCTTTATTTAACAGCTTTTGCTTTTTGTTTTGCAATTTCGTTTCTCTCAATTTTATGCTCTGGACGAGACCATTTAGGTTTTTCTCCTAAAGCTTCATATTCAGAATCCGATGCTTCTACAGTTTGTGGTTGTGTCTTTTTGGTAAATGGTTTTTGCGGATTTAAACCTAGTAACTCAAACATTTTCATATCCTCATTTACATCAGGATTTGGTGTTGTTAATAGTTTGTCTCCTGCAAAAATAGAATTTGCTCCAGCAAAGAAACACATTGCTTGTCCTTCGCGGCTCATTTGTGTTCTACCAGCACTTAATCGTACTTGAGTTTCTGGCATAACAATACGTGTAGTGGCTACCATACGTACCATTTCCCATATAGACACTGGTTGTTGCTCTTCTAAAGGTGTACCTTCTACAGCAACTAAGGCATTAATTGGTGTAGATTCTGGCTGAGGATCTAAAGTAGATAAGGCAACTAACATACCCGCTCTATCTTCTATTTTTTCTCCCATACCAATAATTCCTCCAGAACAAACGGTTACATTAGTTTTACGTACATTATCAATAGTATTTAAACGATCTTCGTAACCACGTGTAGAAATAACTTCTTTATAATACTCTTCAGAAGAATCTAAATTATGGTTATAAGCATATAATCCAGCTTCGGCTAAACGTTGTGCTTGGTTTTCTGTAAGCATTCCTAAAGTACAACAGACTTCCATATCTAGTTTGTTAATAGTACGAACCATTTCTAAAACTTGATCGAACTCTTCACCATCTTTTACATTACGCCATGCAGCTCCCATACAAACACGAGAACTTCCAGAGGATTTAGCGCGTAAAGCTTGTGCTTTTACTTGCTGTACATTCATTAAATCGTTCCCTTCTATATCGGTATGATAACGCGCAGCTTGTGGGCAATAACCACAGTCTTCTGGACAACCTCCTGTTTTTATAGATAATAATGTACTTACCTGAACCGTATTTGGGTCGTGGTGTAAGCGATGTATTGTTGCTGCTTCATAAAGCAGGTCCATTAATGGCTTATTATAAATATCTAGAATTTGCTCCTTAGTCCAATTGTGTCTTATCTCACTCATAAAATGATACTATTTGCAGACAAAAATAACTATATACATTTAAAGTTTGACGTTGTTGTATCTAAAATATCAACATTTAATAATTTTACAATTGCTAAGTTTATTTTAAAAGTGTCTTTTTTATTTTAGAATAGGACTGCTAGGAGTGATTTTTACACAATGCTATGCTCTTGTTTTTAAGAGTAATTAATAATCTTTTTTGCTTTATAAAACTGCTAGAAAGGTATTACATTATTAAAAAAAAAGCCCTCAATTAAGAGGGCTATAAAAATATTAAGCACAATCGTAATTAAGGGAAATTTCAGGATTTGTACAGCCTCCGCTAGTATTTACACATTCTCCATCTGGGCAACCTCCTCCTCCGTTAATGTATTTTTGTTCTAACTTGTTTAAGGTTTTTCCTAAGTTTGAAATGGTTTTTAACATGGTAACAATTTTTTAAAGATTAATAATAGACCTAAGTTAATAAAAATAATTAATAATCAATAAGTTACGGCAAGCTTATAATTCTAGGTTAATAATAAGTAATACATAGAACCTATTAGGATATATTGTATAATAGTCTCATTACTTTATTATAGAAGCTTTTATTTATTTATAAACGTATCAAACAGCTTATAAAACTTTTTTGGTTCCTCTAAATAGGGGTTGTGAGCGCTCTGTTCGAACATTACAAATTGAGCTTGAGGCATAAACGTTTTATACTGTACAGCAAATTCTGGAGTAGACACCCCATCGTATCGTCCTGCAATAATTAATGTTTTTGCTTTTACGTTTTTAAGTTGCTTTCTGTAATCTTGATTAATCATACTCCCAGAGACATCAAAATCACCATCTTTTCCTATAATGGCAACATAAACATCGTTTGCCCAACCTCTATACTTATATTTTGGAGCATTTTGTTTCAACTTTGTATTATGATAGTAAATATATTTTGTTGGGAAATTACCATAAACTTTAGCTAACTCTTTATCACTAGAGAGGTAACCCAAAGCACGAAGAGAATCTACCTTTTTCCATTTTTCTGGAAAATGTGTTTTTGCATAATGGTTATAACTATCGCAATTAGCCTGCCACATAGTACCGCTATGAAAACCGCTTATAAGTACCATTTTGTCTACATTGTCTGGGTATTTAATACTGTAAGCCTGTGCAGGAACAGTACCGTAAGAGTGTCCTACTAACGATATTTTATCGAACTTTAAAAGTACGCGAAGCTTTTCTATAAGCTCTACATCGTTCTCTACAGAATATTCTGAAGGGTCTTTTGCATTATCACTTTTTCCACGTCCTAAAAAATCGAAAAAGACTACAGTGTTTGTTTTATAATACTGTCCAAAATTACCTTGCATGTAATCGTGAGAATTGCCTGGGCCTCCTGGTAAAAAGAAAATAGGATCTCCAGAACCCTTAGTTTCTACGTTAATTTTATAACCATCTATGGTATAGAATTTAGATTCAAATAGATCAAAAATATTAGGGTCTTGTTGTGCGTAAAGAGAAGTACTTGTTATTAGTAATGTAAAAAGAAGTTTAAATAGAAGTTTCATAATGGCTATAAATAATATAAATGTTGATTTTAAATATAAAAATAAGAAAGTGAGAAGAGATATTAAATAAAAAGACTACCCTTAATACTATAGATAGTCTCTTTTATACTATAAATAGTATGTTATATTTAAATAAAGTTATGCTGTTATTTATTTAGAAAGTAAAATACTTACCGCATTACCTCCAAAACCTACAGCATTAACTAAAATGTGTTGTAATTTTTTAGGAGATTCAGTTTCTAAATAAGGCGTGGAAATAAAGGTTTGGTGTTGTAGCATTAATACAGCTAGTTCAATACTTAACATACCCGAAGCGCCTAAGGTATGTCCAAGTTTCCATTTATTTGTAGTTAATGCAGGCATTTTACTGCGAAAAATAGTCTGTATCGCATTAATTTCTGAAAGGTCGCCTTTAACAGTACCAGGCGTATGGGTTACAATAACATCTATGTCGTCTGGACTTAAATTACCTAAAGCCATAGACATAGACTTTATAAAACAATCGCCATTAGTAGATAAGGATACATTGTGTTGTAATACTTCTGTAGCATAACCAATACCATTAATTGTTGCTAGAGCATTGGGTTTTATACCTAATTCTAAACAACCCATCGCTGCCCCTTCGCCAAGAACCATTGTATTTTTAGATTTATTTAAATCTAAAGCCATACAAGGGTAATTGGTTTCTGTTTTTGCATATATTTTTAAAGCTTGCATTTGTGCAATAGTAAAAGGTGTTAATGGTGCTTCGCTACCACCAACTAAAAACGTATTGCATAACCCAGCTTGTAACCAAGCAACACCATTTAAGAGTGCATGTAATGCTGTAGAGCATGTAATAGAATGCGATATTTCTGGGCCTTGCGTTTGTAAATCGTGCGCTACCCAAGATGATATGTTTCCTAATGTTGTGGTTGGCGAACTTAGTGTTTCTGCTTTATCTCTATTTAAAAAACTGCTGTAGTAGTTTTCAAATAATTGTGTAGCCCCACGAGAAGAACCTATATTAATACCAAAATTATCTTCTGCCTTCCAGCCAGCTTGTTGTATAGCTTGCCTAGCAGAATAAATAGCAAATAAAACAGAATTGTCTAAAGCTTTGTATTTTAAATCTGAAGTTTTTAGTTTTAAAATTTCAGCTTTTGCATCTTTAGATAGTTCCGAAACTAAGGCACCATTTTTTAAAGTAATATGGTGTGCTTTGGTTTTATAGCTATTCCACACCTGTTCTGCCGAAAGTCCTAAAGTAGAAATCGAAGCTATTGCTGTTATGGAGATTGGTTGTAGCACAAAAAATAATTTTGACGCAAAAGTACGAGTTATCCTTTTTTTATCTTAGAAAATTATACGATTTAATTTCTGTAATACAGAGTGAAATTTATTTTATTTATGATGTAATGTGTAACAAAAAATAATTTTGGGTTACCAATATTTTACCAAGCAATTTATATTTTACAAATAATTGCTATTTACTAACCTTTTAAAAGAAAGTCCTGTTCTTATGGGAAAAATGAATATGAAAAAAGTTACACCTTATACTTCCAGTAATGAAGCTGTTACGGCTTTAGATAATGGCGGACGTTTTTATAATATTTTTACAAAAGCTGGCGATGGTATTATTACACAAGCCGAAATAGCTAAAACAGGAGGCCTAATAAATAATAAGCAAGGCGCCGTGCTATTTCTAGAATTGGCTACTTCGCAATTAGATGAAAATGCTAAACAGCGAGTATTGGCTAAAATGGAAGACAATATGCTAGCTAGTTATAAAAACTATAAGCCTCAAAAATTATTAGCCTCTCAAGTAAAAATAGAAGGCATTTTAGCTTCTGGAGCCATAGTTACAGGTATACCTAAACTAACAAAATCTAAAACCAATTTTAATGGTTTTATCATGATTCCTATTGCTACAGGAAGTATTACTACCTTTACCATGGTGCCGCTAATAGAGCAGTATGATGTATATGAGTTACGTGATGAGGCCTCTTCAGAAACTTTTATTATAGCGCATGCAAAGCGAGAAGCTAAATTGCCAGAAGAAAAAATTAGAGTTGCAGGTATTATTAAAGAGTTAAAAACAGGCAAAGCAAAAAATGCAGAAGCACAATTATTTTTAGAAGTATTATATTATGCAGATATTATATAATTAATGTGTGTTTACAACAATAGAAATAGTAATAAGAGTACAGAATATTATAAGTATAAATTAGATTCCTATAATATAGGAATATAACAAGTTTTTTTAAATGGAAGAAATAAGACAAAAAAGTTGGTTTAGTCGTAATTGGGGTTGGGTTCTTGGAGGAGGCTGTTTAGTCTCAATTATTTTAGTAATAGTAATAATAGGAGGCGCTATTTGGGGAGTAACAAAAGCAGTAGGCGAGTCTGAACCTTATGTTAATGCCTATAATTTGGCAACACAAAACAATGCCGTAAAAGTAGCATTAGGTGAACCTATAGAAGATGGTTTTGTAGGCTCTAACACACATTATAATTATAATAACGGTAAAACAAGCGTAGAAATGACAATACCAATTAGCGGACCAGAAAATAGTGCTGTAATTTACGTGGTGGGTACTAAAATAAATGACGAATGGACTTACTCTAAACTATATGTAGATATAAATAATGAGGATAATAATATAAATCTGTTGGATGAAGCTGTAGAGGAAGAGGAAGCGTTGGAATTATAGAATATTTGTAGTATTTTTTTGAATTAATTATAACCTCATTTTAAAATGAACAAGATTATAACTTTACTTATAGTACTACTATTATTTTTTAGTTGTAAGAAGAGTAATTTTGAAAATGAATTACGGGGGAATACTTATAATTTAATTTCTAAAGAAGAAAAAGACACTTTAATAATTGAGTTTAAAGACTCAATATGTATTGCTTATATGTATGAGAAAGAGGCTCTATCTTGGAAAGTTGAAAAATTAAAAAACAACGATTTTCTAATTTTAGGAGATAAGATTATTGCTATAACAGGAGAAAGTAAAAATGGCTATAAAGGTCTTTTTATGGGTAAGAGAAATCATGAAATTCTTATAGAAAAAAGAGAAACAAAATTTAATAGAGAACTATTAAAAGGTATTTGGGTAGAAGAAGCACATTACGATTTATTTTTAAATGATAGTATAATAAAGCCTCTTCCACCACCTCCGCCATTAGAGGCATTAGAAAGTGAATTTCAATATCCTCCGTTTTACGAAATAAAAGAAGATTCTATTTTTAGTAATTACCATTATAAAATTTCTAAATCTTATATTAATGTTAGTAACTCTTCAGAGTTGATTGCAATGAAATTGAGAAATAATTATAAAGACACAGAACTATTATGGAAAATAAAAATACTTAACGACAGTGTAATGCTTATTGATAGAACAGTAGATAAAAGAGATAAAAAATTTAGTGTTGTAAGGACAGTAGAAAATAATATTAAACTAATTAAAAAAAGAGAGTAGTAAATTTAATGAATATATAAGTTTAGAGTGTAAACATGACAATAGGAAAACGATTTAATGAGTTAAGTAAAAAAGACTATTTCTACTATATAGATCATTATAAAAAATACACAGATTTTAATATTCTAGGACATTACCGCTCCATTTGCGAGAATAAAATACTAGATTTAAACGACCGAATTGAAATAAGAGACTACACCCATAAAACGTTTATAAAAACATTTAATTTTTATCCATTAAAAGACCCTAAAACTTATTTCAATTTAACAACACTAGGCCAAGAATTAACAGCGGCAGATGAGATGAAAGTTTGGGATGATATTAGGGTAAACCAACAAAAAATACTTTCAAAAAAGAAAATTAAACATAGAAATTTTGGCGAGTATTCAAAACACAATTGCGGTTATAAAGATTGTCCATATAATGGTCTCATGATTAAGCAAGGTTCGTGGTTAACAGAAAGCCATATGTGGTTTACATCAGATAAAAACGAATATGCAGCTAAAGATAAATCTGATAAGGTTAAAAAAGCACGCAAAAACAAGCATAGAATTATTAGAGAAGCACTAGATGATTAAACGCTATATTTCTTTTTTATAATGAAAATAACTAGAAGAAAATTTATAAAAAGTGGGCTATTAGCATCTTTAGGAGTGTTGTTTTTAGATGCATTTTGGTTTGAGAAATATGTTATAGATTGGAATTATTTCGATATTTCAAAACAAGGGAATAACAAAATAAAAATCATTCAAATTTCTGATTTACATTTAATTACTGCTTTCGTAACAGTCGTATTTTCTCTTCCTGAAAGTTTATAAAAATGGTCAATACAATCTTTTAGTGATTCAGATGCTTTTTTATATTCGAATGAAAAGACTGAAGGTATTTCTCCATTTCTTTTAGCAATTGTCATTACAAAATCTGCACAAGTTGCTAATTTATTATGTTCAGATGCTTTTTTCCATTCAGTTCCATCGGCTTTATGTAGATTTCCACCTGAATACCAACTTTCAGAAGTAGAACTTTCGTTCAGTTTCGTTTTTGGGGAAATTACATCAGAAAATATTTTATTAAAAGTTTTGGTAACTTCTGTTTCTTTTCCTTTCGAGCTAGCATAAGCCATCCCCAATTGTTCTAATTCTCCAATTAAAACACCTTTCTTTAGCAATAATTTTGAATCGGTATTTTGCTTAAATCCTCTAACTTTCTCAAGCCATTTGCTATATTTTCCGCCTTTACCAAATCCGAGTTTTTTAAATTCCGCATTATCTTTAAATCCGCTTAATTCTCTGTACAAACTTTTAAATTCTGTAAATGCTTTTTCGATTTTTTCGGTTTCGTCAATCTTTTTGACTTTCTCGGTTTTGATTGATTCTTCTTTTTTTGTTTCCGTTTTACACGCAGTAAATGAGACGATAGTAATGATTACAAATAATAATGTTCTATTCATGGATGATGGTTCTTTTTGTATTGTAACTAACTAGTATATAAACGCAATAAGGTTGCGTTTATAAAATATATATATTAATCGTTTATAATGGCTTACAAACGACTAATACCACGTCTTATTTTATAAAAAACAAACCTAAGTATAGTTTAATGCATTCTACTACGGAAATCCGTAAGCCTACATAAAAACTATTAACGGTATGGCGGCCCTGCAACCCAACCAACAATAGATTGGCGTGTACCTTTAGTTATTGGTGTAACACGATGTAAAATAAAAGAGGGGAAAATAATAACTGTACCTTTTTTTCGTGGTGCTTTTACTATGTTTTGGTTAATCATAAACTCTAAATCGCCACCTTCGTACTCGTCTGGGTCTGATAATTGTACGGTAACACTTAGTTTACGTACCGAGATACTACCAGGACCAAAATCTAAATGCCACTCGAAAAAATCATCTTTAGAGTAGCGCGTTAATTGTAGTTCTTGCTGAAAACCTAAAATATCATAATTATAGCGTTGGCTATTTGTAACTACAGATAATTCTGCGAGTTTACGATATATCCAATCGTTTGCTTTGGTTTTATCTATAAACATTACAGAGCTTTTGCGTAAATCGTCTTTATATTTTTCGTCTCCAGAAACGGTTGCTTTTTCTATTTTGTCTTCTTCCCAAAACTCTAGAACTCTATTAACCTCGTGTGGTAGTAAAAGCCCTTCGTAATACACAAATTCGGCAAAGTTGTTATTGTTTGGTAATCCAAAAGGGTAATATACAGACATAAAACGTATCAGGTTTTAAGGTTAGAGCTAAAATTTAATGTAACCAAAGTTAGTAAAGTTACGGGGTAAAAAAAACAGGTATAATTACGTGTTTTTTTGTGCTTAAAACCAGTGAGATAGAGGTGAAATAGCCATTCGTCCCTAATTTATATTAGAGTATCCCAATTATAAAATAATATTAAATTAATATTCTTTTTTTTACTCAATGTTTTAACATAGAGCTACTTATGTGGGTTTTGTTAAAGCGCAGAAAAAATCAATCACAAATAAAACATTAACATTTATGAAAAAAACTACATTATTTACTTTTGCATTATTTTTATCTGGATTGCTGTTTGCCCAGACTCCTGTTTTTAATTCTAGCATGACGGTAACTCCCTATTTAGTAGTTAACTCCCCAAGTAACGAAACTATAGATTTGGCTATAGATGGTAATATAAACACCAAGTTTTTAGACTTTGATGAAGAAGACGGTTCTGGTTTTATTGTAAACTTAGGAGGTGTTGCTAAACTCGCTCAATCTATTGAGGTAACTACAGCTAACGATGCCGAACTAAGAGACCCTACCATTGTTGAAATAGCTGGTTCTAATAACGGAACAGATTTTACAACGATTACTAGTATAAATATACCGTGTATTTCGGATCGTTTTACAACGCGTAGTTTTGATTTTACTAATAGTAATATGTACTCTTATTACAGAATAAACTTTATACAGGAGTGCGATGATATAGAAGGTATTATACAAATTGCCGAAGTACAGCTTTATGAAGAAACTTTAAGTGTAGAAGAGTTTACTTTAGAGCAAAATTTAACATTGGTACCTAACCCATCTCATGGCTTTTTTAATATTAATACTAAAAAGAATGCTACAATTAAAAATGTTGTTATATATGATATTTTAGGAAAGGTAGCATTAACTATTACCGGTGCTACAGAGCAAATAAATACGAGTACTTTACCTAAAGGATTATATATGGTAAAGATTGAAACTACTGTTGGGAGTGTTACCAAAAAACTCATAGTGGATTAATTCACTTTTTATTAGTTTGTACAAAAGCCTTAATACCTACTTGTATTAAGGCTTTTTTTATAAAAAAATGAGAGAGTTATTTATTTAAACAATCTCTAAAGCTGCTTCAATAGTGGCATATATTTTATCTAATTGCGTTGCTGTAATTACATAAGGTGCTTGTATATAAATGGTATTCCCTAATGGACGTAAAAAGAGGCCGTTATCCATAAAATAATTAAATAGTTTATCGCGTAAATTACCGTAGCGTTCCATTTCTATATTTAAATCTAAAGCGAAAATAACACCAGTTTGCCGTGTTGATTTTACTTTAGGATGGTTTTTAATATGGTCATTAAATGTTTTATGCGCAGCTATAACCATTTGTATATTGTCTTGTATGGCTTTAGATTGTAATAACTCTACACCCGCTAAAGCAGCTGTACAGGCTAATGGATTGGCCGAGTAGGTGTGCCCATGAAATAGCCCTTTACCAATATCGTTACTATAAAAAGCATCATAAATATGTTGTGCGCAAGAGGTTATTGCCATTGGTAATAACCCTGCAGTTAAGGCCTTGCTTAAACACATAACATCTGGTTGCTCCTGTAGGTGTAAAGAGGCAAAATGCTTACCTGTTTTACCAAATCCCGTCATAACCTCGTCTGCAACAGTAATAATGGTATTGGCTTTACAAAATTGAAGTATTTGGTTTAACCCTTGGGCGTTATGCATTTTCATTGCTGCAGCACCTTGTACTAAAGGTTCGTAAACAAAACCAGCAACTTTGTTTTGGTTAACTATGGTTTGTAATTGCTCTAAAATAGCATCATGATTGTTTCCGTTTGGTACAGGTATACGTTTTACGTCTAGAAAAAAGTCTTCGAAAGGGCCATTGTATACCGATAAGCTAGATACACTCATGGCACCAAAGGTGTCACCATGAAAACCGCCTTCAAAAGCAATTAGTGTATTGCGTTTTTCGCCTTTATTAAAATGGTATTGTAATGCCATTTTAATACCTATTTCTACAGAGGAAGAGCCATTATCGCTAAAGAAAATTTTATTTTGGTTGTCTGGTAATATGTCTATTAAGGCTTCAGATAGTTTTACGGCAGGCTCGTGTGTAAATCCGCTAAAGACTACTTGGTCTAACGTTTGCATTTGCTTAATTACGCGGCTAGTTATATAATCGTTACAGTGGCCATACATACAGGTGTACCAAGAGGCAATGGCATCTATATACTCATTACCATTTTCATCGAATAATAAACAACCTTTTGCTTTTGTAATGGCTATGGCTTCTGGGTGCAGTTTATGTTGCGTTAATGGATGCCAGATATGTTTTTTATCTCTTTCTTGTATGCTCATAATTGTTATTCCTGCAAAAACGGAATCTATTTTAATGTTGTTGTAAAAACGGCTTTTAGAATGTTATTTATAATTTATACTTATAATA
>NZ_JBSHNS010000189.1:0-2308 GCF_053601635.1 Pontimicrobium sp. MEBiC01747 | reverse complement strand
ACTTACAAAAGGTTTATCTACTTGATATAATAAATAATCCAATAAATTAGAGAGTTTTAAAATCATTTCGGGTGTTTCTTCAGCTTTTTTTATAGCAAAACCATACATTGTATTTAATGTATTAAATAAAAAGTGAGGGTGTATCTGCATTTTTAAATAATTAAGCTCCTGTTCCTTTAATTTTAATTGAGCTTCTAAAATTTTTTTTTCTAAAGTGTTCGCTTTAGTTATATTTTTCAGGTTTAATTGTAATAATTTAAACGCACTAACTATAAGCGTTACTAAGTAAACTCCAGTCATTACAAAAATAATATTCTTATTTATTGGACCAATGGCACTGTATTCAAAATGAGAAAGATATAAAACACTTAATGCTATAGACGTAAATATAGCATAAGCCGATATTATTAAAGTATATACTGTATATAACCCAAAACGGAAGTACCGTTTAGTAATTAAATAACAAGGAATTAGCTTATAAATAAAAACATAAGTAGTAGCTATTGTAACAGGCATTAAAAACAGGGCAAAATTGAAGGCGTTAAAATAGTTTTTATTGCCAACTCCAAAAAAATAAGTAAAAAAGAAAAGCACACTTACCCAAAATATAATATGAATAAGCACTTGTTTTATTGTTTTAAAAATATGTTTTCTTTTTAGCATTTATACTGTTTAATGATACAATAATAGTATATTTTCTATTGTATTTATTCTTTTTATAGACGAATAACTGGTTTAGCAACCGTTTTAGCATTTCTGTTATCTACTCCCTTAAATAGGTTACTCATCGCATTTTAGTTTTTTCAACGATAAGTGATATTATGTTTGCTTTATGTTTAATTAAAAATGACAAACTATATGAAAAAACAAATTGTATTATTTCTATTCTGTCTAGCCTTTATTGGAGTGCATGCACAAGATTATAAGCAATTAGATCGGTTAATGGAAACGTTGTCTAATAACACAAAAGTAATGGGAAACCTTTCTATTATTAAAAACGGAGAATCGGTTTATAATAAATCTGTTGGCTATCAATATTTATCTAAAGACAAGAAAACACGATCAAATATAGACTCGAAATATAGAATAGGGTCTATTACCAAAACGTTTACGTCTACTTTAATTTTTCAATTAGTTGATGAAAAGAAGATTATGTTAAAGGATAAATTATCTAAGTATTTTCCAGAAATAGAAAATGCTTCAAAAATTACAATTCATCATTTATTAACGCACAGTAGTGGCTTATATAATATAACTAATAGCAAAAATGTAACAGAATGGATTTATAAGCCTTCAACTAAAAAAGAAATGCTATCTAGGATTAAAAAATACGATGCTGTATTTAACCCAGGCGAGAAAAACGAATACAGTAACACCAATTTTTTGTTACTAGGTTATATTATTGAAGCAATAGAGGGTAAAAGTTATGAGGCGGTTTTAAAAGAGCGTATTATAGATAAATTAAATCTAAAACATACGTATTACGGGCATAAAATAAATAGTAATAATAACGAATGTCTATCTTACACATACGAAAATGAATCATGGAGTAAAAGTCTAGAAACAGACATGAGTAATCCTGGTGGTGCAGGAGCTATAGTATCGTCTGCTAAGGACCTTACCCTATTTATAGAGGCTTTATTTAATAACCAATTAATGTCTGCCGAAAGTTTAAAGAAAATGATTACACCATTAAACGATGATTACTGTAGTGGTATATTTTACTCTAAAGTAGAGGGACAAACTATTTATGGACATGAAGGAAGTATAGATGGTTTTCATTCTATGTTAATATACCTTCCAGATCATAAAATAGGAGTAGCCTTTACAGCAAATGCATTGAATTATAGTAAAATGGCTATTATGCTTAATGCTGTTTCTGTATGTCTTGGAAAAGAAATAGTAATACCAACTTTTGAGAAAATTGAATTAACAGTAACAGAAGTTAAACAATTTGAAGGCATTTATGAAAGTAAAGAATTACCTTTCGATTTGGTTTTTGAAGCACATGGAACTATTTTAAAAGGCGCTCCAGAAGGAAGTAACTTAAAAGAATTGGTTGCTACTAAAAAAAATGAATTTAGATTTGATACTCTGGGTATAATATTAAAGTTTAACCCAGAAAACCATACACTTTTATTTACAAGGGCAAATAACCCAACCGTTCTATTCACTAAAAAAAACTAATTTAAAAACTTATATTATTATGAAATCTATTATATTATTAAGCATAGCTGCTAACAAGTTTCAAGAAGGAGGACCATTATTCATGTCTTTAATTTTAATCTGTTTACTGCTATCATTAGCC
>NZ_JBSHNS010000188.1:0-2540 GCF_053601635.1 Pontimicrobium sp. MEBiC01747 | reverse complement strand
TTCTTTGTTTCGCTTTCCTAACACCTTTAATGTTCCGTTTTCTAAATCTAAATCTGAAAGTTTTATTTCTATTAACTCTATTCTCCTTATTCCTGTGGAATAAAACAATTCTATTATAAGTTTATTTCTAATACCTTCAAATGTATTATCATGATTAAATTCTTCTAACACCTTATTAATTTCAACTTCGGAAAATGGAACTTGAACTTTTTTACTTGTTTTAAGTGCCTTATGTTTAGCTAAAGGATTTTGTGTTATGGTTTCTACTTTTAGTAAAAACTTAAAAAAAGAGTTTAATGCCGATACTTTTCTATTAATACTTCGATTAGAAATTTTGCTTTCAACTAAACTAATTATCCACTGTCTTATCTGTGCATAGTTTATTTCTTCTACGGCAACTTCTCCATATTCTAACTCAAAAAACTTTATAAAAGATTCTATGTCTTTTTGATAAGCGTTAACGGTTAACTGAGAATATTTTTTCTCAAGTAACAAATACTCTATAAATTGTTCTAGTTGCATAGGTTTAAATATAAGAACTTTTACATAACATTAATATGATAATTTTTGTAAACTCACTGTAAGCTTCTTATAAAATATTAGAGAGAGTTCTTAAAGTTATTATGCGCGCGCTCATTTTATAATTGAAAAAGCCAGAACTGTTATTTTCTGGCTTTCTTTTTTGTAATAGATTAGACTATTTATTCTTTAAATAACGATGCTCTCTGTGTTAAGTCTTCAATTAGCTTCTCGTCTTCTTCGCTTTCTAATAAAATATTATACGTATCCCAAAACTCTTTATTATATGGTTTTGGAGAAAAAATATCTTTATCCCACTTTTTTTGTAATGCTTCTTTTATTTTGTCCTTATCTAATATAACTTCGGAGAATAAAATTTCTTGTACGGTATAGTAATAGCGTTCTTCTTTTTTATAACGGGCTTCTTCTGCTTCTGTTAACTTTTCTTGCGCTCTTCCTATATTAACTAGTTTTGGCGTCTCATAATAAATGTAATTTGGATACATTTTATCTTCATACTCTTTATACGAAATAACTAATTTGTGATTAAGCTGCGTATCAAATAGACGTTTACTTCTTATTTTTTGTGCTTTGGAAGCGGCTACTAGCTCGTACTCAATTTTTTTAATGGCATAATTATCCCAATATATGTACACCCACCCATTGGCTTCAAATCCTTCATTGTATATTCCTTTTGTATCTAAACCAACAAAGTCTGTACTTTTTAATATTTTTATTTTATATAGTTTTCTCTCATTATCAACTAAAATGGTATCCAGCTCAAATTGATGCTTTTCTAGCATATTTTCTCCAAATAGTGCTTTTGCATTATTTGCATTGCGGAGTAGGTTTAATTTTCCTTTAAAAATATTTTGAAGTCCATTAACTCTATCGTCATTCCATTTTATAGCTTTAACTAAATCAGCTGTTTTTACTTGTTCTCTTCTTATATCTTTTTTGTTGTAATACTTTTTGTTGTTTTGATTTAAATAGGCTTGGTAAGTAAATAAGCTATCTATATCTCTTAAATCGTAACTTTTTCTAACTTGATCTACATTTATTTTAAGAAAATTTCTTGTTGTAGGAACAGTGAATCCAGAATCGTAAACGGTAATAGCACTTTCTATAAGCCATTTAAACTCATTTTTATTACGTTCTTTATGTCTTAGGAATCCTTTTTGAATATATGAAGAATCAGGTAAGTTTCTTGGCAACCGTTCTATGGCTCTAACCATAATATCGTTTCCTGTTGTTGGTCTTGGTTCTCCTACTATTAACACCTCTTCTAATGATGCGATCTCTTCTTCAAGAAAAATTTCAAAATCTGCATCATACTCAGAAATTGGTATTTTATAGGTAGAATACCCTATTGAAGACACTACAAGTGAATCGTTTTCGTGTTCTCTTGGTACTTGAAGTGCAAATTTACCATCTGCATTTGTTATCGTACCTATTGTAGTATTTTTTATATACACACTAGCACTTTCTATGCCTTCTCCTTTATTAAAGTCTACTACTTTATTTTTTAACTCTATCTGAGCAAACAGTGTAGATGATCCAATAAGCAGCAGAATTAGGGCTAAGTATTTTTTGTAATTAGTTTTAAACATTTTAAATGAGGTTTAAATTTATTTAGAAACTATGCAAGAGTAATGCCAATATAAATGATTTCTTTAAACTAACGCTTTTTCATTCTAATTATTGCTATCTATATAGAATAACCTTAGAGTGATTACACAAACTTATTTTTCTCTTTGCTTATTACCATCTTGGTGATAATTTTTTGGGTATTTTCACCAAAATGCTAATTCCTATTAATGCTTTACCGCTGGTTTATACTCTTTTTTATCTATTACCATTTTGGCGATAATTTTTGAGTATTTTCGCCAAACTGTTAATCTATATTAATGCTTCACCGCTGGTTTATACTCTTTTTTATCAATTACCATTTTGGCGATAATTTTTGGGTATTTTCACCAAACTATTAATCTATATTAATGCTTTACCGCTGGTTTATACTC
>NZ_JBSHNS010000187.1:0-7625 GCF_053601635.1 Pontimicrobium sp. MEBiC01747 | reverse complement strand
GGCTATTCCTTCTGAGTCTTTTTTAAAGGTTGTGCGTAATGACTCGTGGCGCGCTACTAATGCATTGATACTTTGCTCTAAGTGTGCTATGTTGAGTGCGCCGTTTACTTCTAATAGTCCTGGTATGTGGTACCTTTCGCTTTGTCCCAACTCTGCTAAAAACCATAGGCGCTGTTGTGCAAAGGATAGCGGTAGTTGAACTCTGTTTTTTACAACTGTTATTCTAGGTAATATTGTTGCTTTACTGGTGGCTATAACTTGGGATAACTGCCCTAGTAATGGGGTGCTAAATACCTGAGAGAGTTGTAGTTTTACTTTAAATTGTTCTTGTATTTTTGATAGTAATCGGGTTACTAATAGTGAGTGCCCGCCTAACTCGAAAAAGTTATCGTGTTTTCCTATTGTTCCTTCTTCTAGTTCTAATAGCTTAGACCATAGTATTGCTAATTGCTGCTCTACTGCTGTTTCTGGCGCTACATATTGGGTAGTGCTTTCTACTTCTAGGCTTAGCGTTTCTAATTGTTTTCTATCGGTTTTGCCGTTTGGGGTTAATGGGATTTTATCTATTTCTATAATAAAGTTTGGTACCATATATTCTGGTAGGCTTACCGAAAGGTTGTCCTTTATTGCTTGGACTTCTAATAGTGATTGGGCTTCTAACACGCAATAGGCCACTAGGTGTTTGCTCCCTAAGTGTGCTTTGGCTATAACTACAGCTTCTTTTATGTTTGCTTGGTTGTTTAATGCGGTTTCTATCTCGCCTAGTTCTATTCTATAGCCGCGGACTTTAACTTGGTCGTCTTCTCGGCCTAGGTATTCTATTGTGCCGTCTGATAACCATCTGGCTAAATCGCCTGTGTTGTACATTGTACTGCCTTCTTTGTAAGGGTTAGGCACGTAACGTGCTGCCGTTATTTCTGGCTTGTTTAAATAGCCTTGTGTGATGCCTTCGCCTGAGAGGTAAAGGGTACCGATTGCGCCTAATGGTACTAATTGGTGCCCCTTGTCTAGTATGTAGGCTTGGGTATTGGCTATTGGACGCCCTATTGGGATGCTTGTGTTATAGGTTTTGCTTTTACTTAGTTTATAATGGGTGCTGTATGTGGTGTCTTCGGATGGACCGTACAGGTTACGGACTTCTGCTCTTGTGCGTTGTAATTGTTGTGCTATTTCTAATGGAAATGGCTCTCCTGCTAGGTTTATGATACTGACTGGGCTTAAGTCTACGCCTTCATCTAGTAAGGTTCGTATACTGGATGGCACTGTGTTTATAACAACCTCTTTATCGTTGTCTAGGTGTTTGGCGATGTCTAAGGCATTGTTTAAAACACGGATGGTTTTCCCTACGGATAGGGTGTAGAACATCTCGTATATGGATAAATCAAAACAGTGTGAGGTTGAGGCGTATACTGTACTAAAGGTATTGCTGTTGTATTCTTTTTGGGCCCAATGTATTAAGGCTGTTGCGTTTTTATGGCTTATTATAACGCCTTTTGGTTTACCGGTCGTTCCTGAGGTGTAAATGATATAGGCTTGGTCTGTTGAGCGGGTGTTATTTTTTACTTTATGGGTTGCATAATTCTCCTGCTCTTTCAAGTAATTGTTATAGATTGTTTCGTCTAATACTAACGCACTATTACTGTCTTGTTCTATGTAAGCGATTCGTTCTGCTGGATAGTTGACATCTAATGGTACATAGGCTCCTCCTGTTTTTAATACGGCTAATAGACTTATTATTAGGGTTTCATTACGTTCTAATTTAACGCCTATTAGGGTTCCTGGGCTTATGGTATAGTGACGCTGTAAGTAATGGGCTAATTGGTTTGAGGCTTTATCTAAGGCATCATAGCTTAGGCTTCTGTCTTCAAAAAGGACTGCGGTGGCTTTTGGTGTGGCTTTTGCTTGGGCTTCGAATTGCTCATGTATGAGCTCTTCTTTATTATAGTTTGACTTTGTTGCGTTATATCCTCTCAGTAATTTTGTTTCTTCTTCTGGGCTTAATATATTATAGTTTTGTAATGAGACTGTCTTTGATTTTGCTAACGTATTAAGAATATATACTAAACTGGTTAATAAACGGTCTGCTGTTTCTCTTGTAAAGATATCGGTATTATAGTCTAAGGCTAATTGTAATGGTTCTTCTGCATGGTCTAAAAAGCTTAGGTTTAAATCGAATTTTACATTAGTACTTCCTTCTTCTGCTATTCTTATTACTTCGGCTTCGCCTAATTCTAGCGTCTCGTTTAATTGAACGTAGTTAACCATAACTTGAAAGATTGGTGTTTTACTGGTTTGGCGTTCTGGTTGTACGGCTTCTACTATTTTATTAAACGGAATGTCTTGGTATTCTTGACTGCGTATTAATTCTTTTTGGACTGTTTTTATTAGGGTTTCTAGATCAGCCTCTCTTTTTAATTTGATACGGTTTACTAGTGTGTTTACAAAGAATCCTATAAGTCCTTCTACGGCATGGTGTCCGCGATTGGCTACTGGTAAGCCGATACAAATATCGTCTTGACCGCTGTATTTATGCAATAGGATGTATACACTACTTAACAGGCTTGTAAATAGCGTGCCACCTATGGTTAGGCTTAGCTGGTTTAATTCTTCTTTTAGTGCTGGGGCGAGTGTTACGCGTTTTTGTGCGCCCTGACCTGTCCCTACTTTTGGGCGGGTATAGTCTGTTGGCAATGCTAAATCGCTATAACCGGCTAAGTGTTCTTTCCAGTGGGATAGGCCTTCGCTGTAGTGGTTACTGGCAAACAACTCGCGTTGCCATACTGCATAATCACCGTATTGTATTGGTAAGGGTGCTAGTGCTACGGCTTCTCCTCTTGTTTGGGATAAATACAGTGCATTTAATTCTTTTACCATAATGTTTAAAGACCAACCATCTGAGATGATATGATGCATGCATAACCCTAAAACATACTTATCTTTTCCTGTGGTTAGTAATAACACGCGTAATAATGGCCCTTCTGATAAATTAAATGGGGCTTTTATAAACTTATCGCTGTGTGCTTGTATTGCTTTTGACTTTTCTTCTGGTTTTAACTTACTATAGTTTGCTTGTTCTATTGTTAAAACTAAACTGCTTGCTATGTCTTGGTAGGCTATTCCTTCTGAGTCTTTTTTAAAGGTTGTGCGTAATGACTCGTGGCGTGCTACTAATGCATTGATACTTTGCTCTAAGTACGCTATGTTGAGCGCACCGTTTATTTCTAATAGTCCTGGTATGTGGTACCTTTCGCTTTGTCCTAGCTCTGCTAAAAACCATAGGCGTTGTTGTGCAAAGGATAGTGGTAGTTGGACTCTGTTTTTTACAACTGTTATTCTAGGTAATGTTGTTGTTTTACTAGTGGCTATAACTTGGGATAACTGCCCTAGTAATGGG
The DNA here is from genome assembly GCF_053601635.1 of Pontimicrobium sp. MEBiC01747. NCBI lineage: Bacteria > Pseudomonadati > Bacteroidota > Flavobacteriia > Flavobacteriales > Flavobacteriaceae > Pontimicrobium > Pontimicrobium sp. MEBiC01747. The sequence continues at coordinate 4,231 of NZ_JBSHNS010000187.1, read as the reverse complement.
GTATGATATACTGTTGCTAGTTCTAAGTTTATATTAAAAACTTTATTTATTCTTGAGAGTAATTTTGTTACTAATAATGAATGCCCTCCTAGTTCAAAAAAGTTTTCTGACAATCCTATTTGATTTACTTCTAAAATTTCTTCCCAAATTCTAGCAAGTTTCTTTTCTATTTCTGTTTCTGGTGCTACGTATTCATTTAGTCCGTTAAATTCAACTTTTAAATTTTGTAATGCTTTTCTATCTACTTTTCCGTTAGATGTTAATGGTAATACTTCTACTTCTAGAATAAAAGTTGGCACCATATATTCTGGTAAGCTAACAGACAGTTGTTGTTTTATATTTAAAACATCTAGTGTTTTTGTTTTATCTATTAATACACAATAGGCTATTAATTGTTTACTTCCTAAATGGTCTTTGACTATAACAGTACTATTTTGTACATTATTTTGTGTATTTAATAGGGTTTCTATTTCTCCTAATTCTATACGGAACCCTCTTAGTTTTACTTGACTATCTATACGTCCTAGAAATTCTATTTGTCCATTAAATTTCCATCGTGCTAAATCTCCTGTTTTATATAGTTTTCCTTCTCCAAAAGGGTTATCTATAAATTTTTCTTGTGTTAAATCTGGGCGATTTAAATAACCTCTTGCTAGACCATCTCCTGCTATACATAACTCTCCAGAAACTCCTACTGGTTGTAATTTATGTTTTGTATTTACTATATGTACTTTATCATTATTTATTGGTGCTCCAATTGAAATATCTCCATTAACTTCTTCAATATTAAATGTTGTTGAAAATGTAGTGTTTTCAGTTGGTCCGTAACAGTTTATTGCCTTTAGGTTTGGATATGTACTTTTTAATTTTTCTATGTGTGTTGGAGAAATGCGTTCTCCTCCTGTTAAAATAGTTTTAAGTGTTCTAAATAGTTCTATATCTGAATCTATTAATTGATTTAACCAGCTAGAGGTAATCCACATAATATTAACCTTATTATCTGATATAATTTTAGCTAACGACCAACTATTTAATAGTGTGTTTTGTTCTGCTAATATTAACGTCCCTCCATTTAATAATGGTCCAAAGAATTCAAATATTGTAGCATCGAATGAAAATGCTCCTGTTGATATAATAGTATCGTTTGAAGAGAATTGATAGTAATTAGAATTTTTAACTAATCTTACAACACTACGGTGTTCTACCATTACGCCTTTTGGTTTCCCTGTAGATCCTGAGGTGTATATTACATAAGCTAAGTTATTAGCTGCTACTTTGTTTTTTAATGTTCCTTTTGCTTCTGTAACTGCTTTATTGTCTTCCCATTCTTTTACTAATGAAATTGTGGTTATAGTGTCTTCTATTTTATCTAATACTGTACGTTTTAAGTGTTCTTGAATTAATAATAGTTTTACAGAATTTGTTGTATTACCTTCTACAATGCTATCTGTAAGCATATAATTAATTCTATCTTTTGGGTACTCTGGATCTATAGGAACATATGCTCCTCCTGCTCTTAATATTCCTAAGATAGCAACCATCATTTCTATTGATCGTTCCATACAAATTCCCACAAAGGTTTCTTGTTCTACGCCTTGTTCTTGTAGGTATAATGCTAATTGTTTACTGCGGTTGTCTAACGCTTTATATGTTATTGTTTCTTCTTTAAATATTACAGCTGTTGCATTTGGTGTTTCTTTTGCTTGCGCTTCAAATAGCTCATAAATGCTTTTTTGTTTAGGATAGCCTGTTATTGTATTATTAAATTCTTTTAACAATAGTTCATCTTCATCTGTTACCAGACTAAAATCTTCTAAAAGCATTTCAGATTTTGTTATCATATTAGATAACACATACTGAATAGCGCTTGTAAATCGCTCTATAGTATTCTCTTCAAATAATTCTGTGTTATAATTAACAGACAGTATTAATCCTTCGTTTTGCGTATCTATAAAATCTATTGTTACATCGAACTTTGCCTTATCGTAGTCTATATTCTCAAAAGTTGTTGAAGCTTCTCCTAGTTTTACCCCTTCTTCTTTTTTAAGGTAGTTAACCATTACTTGAAAAATAGGGCTAACATTTGTTTCTCGATTGGGTTGTACTGCCTCAACCACTTTATCGAATGGTATGTTTTGATATTGCTGACTCCTTATTAGTTCTTTTTGTACATTATTAAAAACGTCTAGTAATGTTTCATTTGTTTTAAATTGTATTCTATTTACTAATGTATTTACAAAGAAGCCTATTAACCTTTCGGTGTCTCTATGCGATCTATTTGCAGCTGGTATTCCTACACATATATCATCTTGTCCACTGTATTTATACAATACAATAAATACGCTTGTTAATAAACTGGTAAATAATGTACCGCCAGTGGCTTTATTAAATATTGCTAATTGTGCTTTTGTTCTAGTATCTATAACCTTATTTATACGCTTCCCTTCGCCTTTTAATTGTTTTGGTCTTGGGTAATCTGTAAGTAATAATAGGTCTTTATGATTTTGTAAATGAGATTTCCAATGTGCTAATCCTTTTATATAACTGTCTTTTTTAAATAGCTTTTGTTGCCACGCTGCATAATCTGCATATTGTATTGGCAAGCTTGGTAATATAATTGCTTCTTCACGTATGTATGATGAATATATTTCGTTAAGCTCTTTTCTAAAGATGCTTAAAGACCACCCATCTGCAATAATATGATGTATGCATAAACCAAATACATATTCTGTTTCTGCTAATTTTACTACTGTTGCTCTAATTAAAGGGCCGTTTGATAAATTGAATGGTTTATCTATAAATGCTTTAGAGTATTTTCTTAGCGTAGTTTCTTTTTCTGAAGGTGTTAAATGGCTATAATCTTCTTGCTCTATTTGTATTCTTCCTTCTTTTAATATATACTGGAAAGCTTCTCCTTGTTCATTTTTACGAAATATAGTTCGTAAGCTTTCATGTCTATTTATTAAATAGTTTAGACTTCTTTCTAATACTGATACGTCTAATTGTCCTTTTATTCTTAGTAATTCTGGAATATGGTATTGTTCTCCTTGACCTAATTCGGCTAAAAACCATAAGCGTTGTTGCGCGAATGATAGTATTGCATTTTCCCTGTTATTTATTACGGTAATAATATCTTCTTCTCCTTCGTCTTCTGTATTTATTGCTTTTGCTAATTGGTTTAATATAGGGGCTTCATATATTGTGGATAGTTCTAATTTTATTTTAAAGGTTTTCTTTATTTCTGATAATAGTTTGATTATTAACAAAGAATGCCCTCCTAGTTCAAAGAAGTTATCATAAATTCCTATTCGATCAATTTTTAAAATATTTTGCCATATTGTAGCTAATTGCTCTTCTGTTTTTGTTCTTGGCGCAACATATTCTTCTTCACTATTTATAACTAATGCTTGTTCTAAAAGTGCTTTTCTGTCTATTTTTTGGTTAGGAGTTAATGGTAACTCTTTAATTGCTATTATATATGTTGGTACCATATAATCTGGTAGCAATTGAGATAAATATGTTTTTAACTCAGGAATTAACGCTTCTTCATTAGTAGTATTAAATACACAATAAGCTACTAATTGTTTGCTTCCTGCATGTTCTTTTGCTATAACTGCACAGTTATCTATAAGGTTACTTGTGTTAATTGTGGCTTCTACTTCTCCTAGCTCAATTCTAAATCCGTTAATTTTAACTTGATTATCTATTCTACCTAAAAAGTCTATATTTCCTTCTGGTGTCCAGCGTACTAAATCTCCTGTTTTATATATTTTCCCTTCTCCAAAAGGGTTGTCTATAAATTTATCCTTTGTTAAATCTGGTCTATTTAAATAGCCTCTAGATAAGCCTGTACCACCTATGCATAACTCTCCTGCAACCCCAATTGGCTGAAGGTTATTTGCTTTATCTACTACGTAACACTTGGTATCGCCTAGTGGTTTCCCTATACTTTTATTTTGTAATGGGTATTCTAAATCTCTTTGTATGGCACTTACAGTTGTTTCGGTTGGGCCATATTTATCTATTATTCTTATGCCTTTATTTGCCCATGTTTCTAAAACTCTATAATCGAATACATCTCCTCCAGAAATTATTCGCTTTAGTTTTGTATTTGGTACAAAAGGAATTTCTCCTAAAAACGATGGTACGGCATGTAAATGTGTTATTTCTTTTTCTACTAATATTGTTTTAAACTTATCTATATCTAATAGGTCTTCTCTAGGGACTATAT
>NZ_JBSHNS010000186.1:0-4896 GCF_053601635.1 Pontimicrobium sp. MEBiC01747 | reverse complement strand
CTGTAAAACTATTTGAAAATAGAAAATTTGTTAAACCTGTAGAGAATCTTCCTAATTCATTTAATGTATTATTGTAAGCAAAAAGTTTTGTTCGTAATGATACACCATTTGCTTTTTGATATTGATACTGAAACTCTGCTTTTAAACTCGCTACATCTACACTACTTGGGCACTCGCTTGCACAGGCTTTACAACTTAGACATAAATCGAAAACCTCCTTTAATTCTTTATGGTTAAACTTATTCGTTTTTTCTGACTGTGTTAAAAACTCTCGCAACGTATTTGCTCTTGCTCGCGTTGTATCTTTTTCATTACGAGTTGCACGGTAACTAGGACACATTGTACCTCCAAATTCTGGTGCCTTTCTGCAGTCTCCAGAGCCATTACACTTCTCTGCTTCTCTTAAAATACCAAGAGAATCGGAAAAATCTAAAAGTGTTTCTATTTCTGGTTCCTTTCGTCCTGCCTCATATCGTAAGGCTTTATCCATAGGGTATGCGTCTACAATTTTACCTGGATTAAAAATATTATGAGGATCGAAAGTAGATTTTACTCGTTTTAATAACTCATAGTTAGCTTCACCTATCATTAATGGAATAAACTCAGCTCTTACTATACCATCTCCATGTTCTCCACTAAAAGACCCTTCATATTTTTTTACAAGTTTAGCTACATCTGTAGTTATTTCTCTAAATAATACAACATCCTCAGTTTTCTTTAAGTCTAATATTGGTCTTAAGTGTAATTCTCCAGCGCCAGCGTGTGCATAGTATACAGCACTTTGGTTAAATCGTTTCATTAACTGAGTAAATTCTGTAATGAAATTTGCTAAGTCTGGTAGTGCTACCGCAGTATCTTCTATACAGGCTACTGCTTTTTTATCGCCAATAATGTTACCTAGTAAACCTAAACCAGCACTTCTTAATGCATTGGCTTTATTAATAGCATTTCCATATAATATTGGGTTTGCATAACTTAACTTAGAGGCTTCTATAGCTTTTATAAGTGTATTGGCTTTGTTCTGTGCTTCTTCTAATGTTTTTGCTCTAACTTCACACATTAAAATGGCCTCTGGGTCTCCTTCTATAAACGAACGGTTTTCTTGCTGGGTAGCATTACGTTTTGTACAGTCTAAAATGGTTTTATCCATCATCTCGCAAGTAAATAGACTATGTTTCATAGCTGGTTCTACAGCTTTTAAACAGTTTTCTATACTGTTAAAGTGTGCAGCTACCATAACGCCTTCGTTTGGCGGAAGCTCATCTAACTTAAGTGTTATTTGCGTTGTAAATGCTAAAGTACCCTCACTACCTGTAAGCAGTTTACACATATTAAAGGCTTCAGTTGTTTCTGTAAATAATTCTGTATTTAATAACTCGTCTACTGCATAACCTGTGTTTCTTCTATGAATTTCTGGTTTTGGGAAATTGTCTTTTATCTCCTTTTGCGTTTCTTTTGAAGCTAACTCATTATATATTGTTTTGTATATATGGCCTTCTAAACTGTTTAGTTGCTTTTTTTCTTCAAAATTTTCTGGACTTATCTCAGCAAATACAGCTTCACTGCCATCACTAAGTATGGTCTGTAGTTCTATAACTTTATCTCTTGTTACTCCAAATTGAATAGAGGTCGTTCCTGAAGAGTTATTTCCTACCATTCCACCAATCATGCACCTATTTGAGGTTGATGTATTGGGGCCAAAAAACAGTCCAAATGGCTTTAAATAGTTATTTAATGCATCTCTAACAACACCTGGTTGTACTGTAACTGTTTTTTTAGACTCATTAATATCTATAATTTTAGTAAAATGCTTAGAAACATCTACAACGATACCTTCTCCTACACACTGTCCTGCAAGAGACGTCCCTGCTGTTCTTGGAATTAATGATGTTTTGTGTTCTTTAGCAAAAGCTATTAATGTTTTTAAATCTTGTTTATGCTTAGGGTATGCCACAGCCATTGGTAACATTCTATATACAGAGGCATCTGTTGCATAAAGCGTACGCATTAAAGTGTCGTAATGTAGTTCTCCTTCTAAAAGAGTATTTAATGCTTCTAATTTAGTGTTTTCCATTATTTTATTTCAGAAATTACTGGTATAGATCTATTAAAATTTGTTGTAAAACAGATGAATGAATCTGTACCTCCAACTCCATCTATTTCATGTATTTGATTATACAAAACTTGCCTTAAATGATCGTTATCTTTAGCATAGATTAATACGAAGATCGCATATTTACCTGAGACATAATTACATTCTTTAATTTCTGGTATTTTTTCTAAATAATCTACAACTTGTGCTGCTAACCTAGCTTCCTTTAACCTAATGCCTACATAGGATTTTGTACTATATCCAATTTTCTTTTCGTCTAAAATTAAATCTGCTTTTTTTATAACGCCATCATCTTTCATTCTTTTAATACGTTGATGTACTAAAGAATTTGAAATTTTTAAATCTTCAGCAATTTTAGAGTATGCTTTTCTAGCATCTGCTTTTAATTCGGATATAATTTGTTTATCTATGTAATCAAGTTGACTCATTTGTCACGAAAATTTAAGTTTAAAAAATCAAATTAACTATTATTTAATTCAATAGAAGTCTATTTTTAAAAATACACACTATCAATAAACAAAAGTAATCAATTAATACCGTATAAATAATTAAATTGATTTAATTTTGCTTGCATAAAATTTATAGTTATGACTACTACAGTATTATTTAACAAGTTATGGAATGAATACGTTGAGCGTACACCTTCTGCTCAAAAAGTAAAACAGTTATTTGAATCTCAAGGAAACACTATTGCAAACGATCATGTTGCTTTTAGAACTTTTGATGACCCTAGAGTAAATATTGATGTTTTAGCTACAGCATTTATTAACAATGGTTACGAGTTTAAAAACGACTATCATTTCCCTAAAAAGAAATTATATGCAAAACATTTTGAACATAAAACCGACAAAAATGCACCTTTAGTATTTATTAGCGAATTGATAACTAGTGACTGTTCTATAGAGACACAATCTATTATTAAAAACACTTTAAACACTGTAGATTTTAGTACAGTAAATGCAGAAGAGTTAGTGTTTTCTGGTCGTTTATGGAATACCCCTTCGTTTGAGTTATATAATACTTTATTAAACGAATCTGAATATGCCGCTTGGTTATATGTTAATGGTTTTTGCTCTAATCATTTTACAATAAATGTAAATGAGTTAAGTACATTTAATACTCTCGAAGAAGTCAATGCATTTTTAAAAGAAAATAATTTTAAGATGAATGTTTCTGGAGGAGAAATTAAAGGTAACCCTGAATTACTTTTAGAGCAATCTAGTATTTTGGCCGATAAAATAAATGTGCGTTTTGAAGAAGGTGTAAAAGAAATAACCTCTTGTTATTATGAGTTTGCATATAGGCATATTACTAAAGAAGGAACACTTTTTAAGGGGTTTATAGCTAATTCTGCTGACAAAATTTTTGAAAGCACAGATGTTAAGCTCAATAAGCTAGCTTAAAAAAATGCACAGAAGTAAAAATATATTTACCTTTTTGGCGTTATTTTTGTAATTAACTTCTTATTAAAAAAATATGATCTATTTTTACTAAATGAATCGTATATAGATTTTAATTAAACTAAAACTAAAAACTTATGAAAAAATTATTTTTATTAGCCGTATTCGTATTAGGAGCTATAACTTATACAAACGCGCAAAGTATCTCGGACAATGCCATAGGATTACGTTTAGGAGATAGCGATGGTTTTGGAGCAGAAATATCATACCAACGTGCTTTAAATAGCAATAATCGTTTAGAGTTTGATTTAGGATGGCGCTCTGGAAAAAACTATGACGGCTTTAAGCTTGCTGGTTTATACCAATGGGTTTGGCAATTAGATGGTAATTTTAATTGGTATGCCGGTGTAGGTGGTGGTATTGGATCGTATAGTTTCGATTCTCCAATACCTGGCGGAGACGATAGCGAGTCTTTTGTATTTGCAGCTGGAGATGTTGGTATAGAATATAATTTTGATATTCCGCTATTAATTTCTCTAGATTTTAGACCAGAACTAGGTTTTGGGGACTTTAGAGACGATTTGGATTTTGACATTGCGCTTAGTTTAAGATACCAATTTTAAAACAAATAAAAATATATACTAAACCACCTTTTTAAGGTGGTTTTTTTGTTTAATTTAGTTTTTATGAAAAAAACTGAAATTATTTTATTTATACTCATAATCATTTCATTTATAATGAAGGTTATGAATTTACCATACAATACACTATTAATAACGTTTTCTATAATACTATTAGCATTTTTATACCTAACCTTTGGCTTTGCTTTATTAAATGGTATTAGGTTTAGAAACATTTTTAAACCAGAAGGCTACAAAACTGTTTCCATTTTACGAATTTTTGCAGGCATTGCTTTAGGTTTCGTTTTATCTACACTAGTTATTTATTGTTTGTTTAAACTTCAATTTTGGCCTTATGGACAACAAGGGCTACAATTAAGTTTAGTAATGTTAGCTATAGTAGTCGCTGTAATGTTTGTTTTTTATTTCATGGGTAGAAAACAATTTTTAAAAACTAACCAAGTTAGGCTACTAATTATTGGGATATTAAGTTTATCTCTATATTTTACAAGTAGTGATAATCTTGTAGATTTATATTATGGTGATAATCCTGAGTATGCTAAAGCTTTTAAAGATTACTTAAATAATCCTAGCCCTAATGCAGAAAGACCAGAATATTACGATATAGAATAATAGCACTACTCTTTTTAAATACATTTTAGAAGACTTTATAATCTATGAAACAACAAAAAGCATTAGCAATAATGGCCGCTGGATTAGGCTCTAGATTTGGTGGTTTAAAACAACTACATTACATTACACC
>NZ_JBSHNS010000185.1:0-27011 GCF_053601635.1 Pontimicrobium sp. MEBiC01747 | reverse complement strand
ATTTATAACCTTTTCAAAACTTTCCCCTAATAATGTACTTAAAGAAATTAATATCTCATATAAATCGGCCATTTCCTCAAGAATATTATCTTTATCTTTCTCTCTAAATAACTCGTAAGCTTCTTCAATAGCTTTTCCTTTTAACTTATCGACTAATAAATCTTTAGATAAAGATTGAATTATGGGTAGTTCTCCATGCGAAGAAATTTTTGTAGGAATTAAATCTCTAACTAATTTATTAAATGATTGTTTTGGATAATCAATTTTAAAAGGATCAGTACACTTCAAATTAACATTTAATCTTTTTAAAATATAAAATACATGAGAAAGAATACTCCCTTCAAGAATTAAGGGAATGTCTTTTTTTGATAAATATTGTCCAATTTCAGTAATAAATTTATGATTTCTAATATGCTTAGGATTTAATTTAAGCTTAACAACTGTATCTTTTGAAAGTGCACTTTGCTTTAATTGATTTAGCTCTTTAGGTTCAGAAATTATAAATGTTTTTTTAGGGAAAATAATTTCAGAAGCCTCGAATGTAGAATCGGGAACTTCTAAAGTATAATACCATGGTAATACTTCTGGATATAATGTTAACTCATCAACACCTACAAAAAACATAATCCCTACAGGTTTATTAAGTTCTTTTGCAACTTCATAAGAAAAATTTGCAATTTTATCAAGTTGATTTTCTGTTAAAGAAGGCTTCCAGTCCCAATCCCAACCACTTTTTACTGCAATCCAATCACCTTCTAAATTACAGTCTAAATATTCATGTTTAGAATTTAGTGTTTTTTTTACCTCTTCAGTAAATACATTTACTTCAAATGTATCATAAGGAAAACAATGTAATCCATCAGGAAGACCCCAAGTAGAATCAACTCTAACTCTAGGGATATCTGGTTTTGCTAAAGTTAATGCACAAGCCTTAGAAGATATATAGTGATGCATTAAGAAACAAATATTATGAAAAGCTACCCCCTCTTTTTTAAATTTTTTTAAGGTGTTACTCAAAAAAAACTTACATTCTTTAATTAAAGAAATAGTTGTTGTTCTCGGTAAAAGAAAAGTATTTTCCATTTCATTACAATCTGTTCTTATAACAATTGGATTTTGTAGTAACTTTTTTAAATCTTCTTCTAAATCAGTTACGAAAACATCATTTGTTATTTGATTAAAAATATTTTCATCTTGAAGAATAAAAATATTTCCATGGGGAAGATTACACTTCTTAAAAGTCTCTACACTTTTTAACTTCTTCCAATTACTCCCAAATTCAGAAACTGATTTAAGTATTTTATAATATTCATTTGAAGTATTAATCCTATTATATTTCCATCTGCTACCAGGCGTTATCCCTTCAAATTTATTTTCAGTATCAATCTGTACAATGTACATTTTAGATTTACCATAAACCCATTCAATATGAAATCTTTTATCATCTTCTATAAAAATCCCTGAAAAATTCCTTAAAACAATTTCTATTTCTTTTGAACTTTGAAGAAACATATTTATTTTCTGGGTAGATTTAGTTTTTTTAGATCTTATTCTATCAATATTTTTTAGATGATTTAAATTAGACTCCTCTATTTCATAAACCCACGTGTTATTATTTCTCGAAACTCTTCTTTCATTTGATAAATGACCTTTTGCTATAGGTTTTATATATATCTGAACAATCAAACAAATAGTTGACTCTTCAGAAAGTTTATTATTTTCAAAGTCAAAATAAAGACTATTTATTGTTTTATTTAAATTGATTTCATTTAAACCCGCTAAAATAATTTTACTAGAGAACATTCCTCTTTGATTAATATTCTCATCAATTCCACTAGACCTAATAATAATTTCTTCTTCAGACCCAAAGACTGAAATTATTTCTTGTACTACATTTTTTAAGTTTTTTTTAAAAATATTATTATCACCTTTACTTAATTTAAACAATTCATTGGATAGAAGTAAAAATTTCGGAGTATATTCTAAAATTTTTAATAATCCAAGAGATTTAAGTCCAAAGCTATTTTTGAATAAACTCAAATCTATTTGCTCATTATTAAGATATGGGTTGAAAATCATTTTAAAAGCCATCTTATTAATCTTTTGAAGTTATTCCAAAAATAGAATTAGATACTTCCACTAATTTAGCAGCTGCTTTATCTGAAAAATATCCAGAAAAAAAACCTATCACAAAGGCAATTCCTCGGTTTTGTAATAAACTTTTATCAAAAATTTTCAGAAAATTTGAAAGTATAAGTATTGAAAAGACTAAAGCAAAGGATGTTCCTACAATAGGAATAAACATTCTCCATGCTCGTCTGTCTGAATGCCATAATCCTTTAGCTACGCAATGGTATGTCCACTTCAATCCATAAAGAGCTCCACCAAAGGCTCCGCCTAAACAGGCAAGTAAATAAGGTTCTAAACCATTAAGTAAAATAATTTCAACTGAAAGAAAGTTTGGAAAAACTTTTAAATAGCAAGCAGCAGCTAATAAAGGTGCAAAAAAGACAAAGCAAAACAAATATATAAACTCAAAGAGAATCCAATAAGTAGCCTTTTTTGGATATTTTGATTTCCAATCTAAAAGGTTTCGTTCATCTGTTAAATCTTTATTATTAAATCCTTTCGGAGAATCATTATCATCATTGTTTTTCAATTTTATAGTAATTTAATTATACAAAATCAACAATATTATGTTGAAGCTTCTCTATTGTTTTTTCTATATTTTCAATCATCGAATCAGATTTCCAGTCAAACTTTTCAGAAATACCTAAATCTTGCGCAATAACCCGTCTAAAGAACTGACTACCTGCTCTTGACCCTGAAGCAAAAAATTTCTCATTATTTGGTAATTCTAAAAATAGGTAACCTTTCTTTTTTCCTATCTCTTTTAAATCTCTAATATCTGAAATACTTTTCCATATAATACTTGAGTCAAAACTCTTAGATAAACTCAATAAATTCATTTCTTTTAAAGGTACTAAGTGTAGATGAAAATGATCGACACCACAGCCAAGAGAAGTTTTCTTATGAGATGGACCATGTTCAAAAATAGTAATTTTACCAAACTCTTGTATTAGTTTAGCCTCTACATCATTTCTAAAATCATTAAGCTCATTTATTAATTCATTACTTAACTGTGATAAAGATAAATAATGTTTTTTAGAAAAAATCAAAATCCACCCTTCTACTAGAGAGCCTAACGAAGGCACAGCATAGAAGTTCTCTGTCTCAAATAAAGGCTTATCCCAAGAATTAAGTTTATTATTGTTATCCGAAATAGAACAAATTTTACATTTATCAGTCATAGTCAATAAATCTAGTTAAAATATTTTAATATTAAATGTTTTTTTAACTTACATTAATATAACAAAATTAATTAATTCTTCCAAATTATTTGTGAAGTATTATACTTATGTTTATAAGTGATTCAAGTAATATAATTTGTTCATCATTTTTTTGGCGAATTATTTTTCAAAACCCTCAAAAAACTCCCCCAAACTCACCCCATGAGCATCTAAAATTTTCAGCAAGCTTTCAAAAGTAAAGTTTGTTCCCTTTTCCATACGCCAGTACTGCATACGTGAGATACCTTTATCTATGGCAAAGTTCTCATACGAGGTATAGCCTGCATCTTTTCGCATCTGTTCTAGCTTCTTTGCTACTTTAACTATACGATTATCAATTTCTGTCTTTTTTGTAGAACTCTTTTTAGCCATAATTCAAAAAGGATTTTTGTCTATGGTAAAAGTCTCTATTTTAGATATTTTGTGTTACAACATATATTTTACATCATATATAAACATTTTTTATTATGTTTGTTTCATAATTAACTTAAAATCAAGAATTATGAAAAACGTAACAAGAATGTTCCTCATGCTAGTTCTGCTAGCATTAAGCCCAGTGTATCAATCGTGTAAGTCTTCTTCTATAGTAAATTTGACTTCCGAGAAGTTTGCTCCAACAAATCCAGCAGACATTCAAATCTTCTCAACAAAGACTCCAGAAAAAGAGTATATAGAGCTTGCAAAGATTAGTACTGATAGGTACAAAACGCTCATGGGTAAAAATTCAGATGAGACAATTAATAACCGATTGAGTGAAAAAGCAGCGAAAGTTGGAGGGCATGCCATCATTAATTTGTCTGAAGACTTTGCAAGTGTTTCTGGAGTTGTAATCCGTTTTAAAGAATAGGAATTATGAAAAAATTACTTTTACTTAATGTATTAATTTTATTAACCACTAGCTGCTCTAGCAAGCTAAGCAATGAAGAAGCGTCAGTTGTAATTAAAGAATTATATCCTAAATATTGCCGTTCTCAAAAGATACTTACTCATGCTTATTTTTTTAGAAACACAAGACATGATGTAAGAGATACTCGTGCATTACAAGCATTCAGAGATTTAGAGAAACAAGGATTGGTAAAAATAAAGCTTCAAGAAACAGGCTTTACTTCGAATCCAGATAAAGATTATTCAATATACCCAACCCAGAAATCCATCAATCAGTATGGTAAAGGCTTTCCCATTACTCGTATTACGTTTTCAGAAGTTATTGCCATTTCACAATCTGAACAAGAAGCTATTGTACGTTATAAAGTGAAGAATACTCATACGCCTTATTACATACTGCACAGTATTCGTAACGAATATAGTAGGAATAAAGAATTTGAATGTTCACATGAAGAGTGGGAAGAAGAAGTTACCCTTATTAAATTTGATGACGGCTGGAGAATCAAGAAAAAGAAATAAGTACATTCCCCTAAGCCTCTAAAACGATACCCCTATTACTCGTTTTCAGCACCTTGATTTTTTTCAAGGTGTTTTTTTATGCTCAATAGTTTGTTGTTTTTACCTTGTAGTCAGACGTAATATATAAGAACCAAATAACTACTTGGACAGTACCCTTGTGTCGTTTTTTCGCAAGGATTTGCCTGCATACGCAGTTCCTCCTTGTCAAAAAAGACTCCCACAAAGGTATTTCCTGTCAGCGTATTATTCGTTAATCCTTATATAATACTATGACTAACAATGAACTTAAAAACAAATTACAAGACATTGCTACAGAAACAGAAAACACACTTAAAAAAGTAGTAATAGATGAAATTCTATCTAATTATGAAGATGAAATTGAAACAGGTTTCCATAACATTATTTGCTACCATAGAACTTTTGGAATGGTTGATTCTTTTATTTTTTATGTAGATATGCAAGCCTTTTTCGATACTCATTATGAATGGATTCATGATGCTATTCTTGATTATGAAGATCGTTATGGAATTCCATTTAATTTTCAATATAAAGACGATATTAAGTCAGAATTAGCGTGGGTAGCATTTCAAGAAACGGCTAATCAAATGGCTTATGAATTAGGACTTGAAGTATAAGTCTTTTTTCTTTATTGTCCTTAAAAATCATCTGAAGCAAGATGATTTTTTTATGTCCTTAAAGCGAAAATGTCCCAAGTCGTCTGCGGACTTTTAGGACATTTTTATGATGTAACGCAAGTCGCTATCGCTTTTGCGACATAACAAAGAGCCTATTACTCATTTTGTAAGATTTCATTTTGTCTTAACTCAAACAAACCTATTCACTAACATAGAGCAGTCATACCGCAAGCAATGCTTCCTAACGGAATTCCTACTTGCACTATGCCTTAACCTCTATGTTTAACGTGGGTCTGTTATCAGTTAACACAAAAAAACATGAAATTAATTACAAAAACCCTAATGAGTCGTTTTAATGAAATTGGAAACCAAAGTGAATTTGAGAACCCGATTATTGTTACAAAACTTTATTCTACTAAAGCAGATATTGCATGGTATATTATTAAGCATAATACAGACTGTGATGCTTATTATGGCTATGTTACAGGACACCTTCATGGAGATGGTTTCTATTATTTTTCTGTCACAGATTTAGAGCATAGGTCTAAAAGATATAAGTTAGACCTTACAAGAGATATTCATTTTAAGGAAATACGATTTAATGACTTGATTAAAAAACTGACATAGGTTGGTTTTTTATTTTGATGTCCTTTATCGGCAAATGTCCTAAGTCGCCCTTGGGCTTTTAGGACATTTAGTCACGATGATCGTAAGTCGGAATCCATACTTGATTCCTTTTAGCGACATCGTGAGCAGGATTGCATTATGACAATCACAAGCTCTTTTTCATAATGCTATCCTGCTAAGGAGACCTTAGAATCCCTAGAAAGAAATCAAAAAAAGAAGTGCTTGTCAACGACCTCTTTTCCTTGTTCTTTCACGTCCTTTGGACTGTTCCTTGCCTCGTTCGTCTTGATGTTTACGAATCCGTTTCAAAGCGTCTAAGCGTTTGTTTTGTGATAGGTTGGTATCAAGTTCTTTTAAGATATTTGTATCATAACCAAGTGTTGTAAAACGGAATTTACGTGTAGATTGTATGCCCGTAATTTTACCATTACGAGAATAGAGTTTGAGATTGTGGTCTTGGAGCCGTTTATAAAAATCAGCTTGAGAAGTAGCCTTAGTATACGTTTGTTCTAAAAGAGTAATGAGTTTGTGCTTGTTTGGAACTACACCACGCAGTTGCATTTGATATTCTGCATCTTTAGTTAAAACTTTTTTTTTGAAGGATTATGTTCTATCGCAGATTTTTCTAATTCAGGATAATGTTTTCTCACAAATTCTTCAGCAGGAATTTTGACCTTGTTTTTAAAATCATCACGAGAAATACGAACCGACTTCCCTGTTTTGTATTCTGTGCCACTTAGTAAAATGTGCAGATGAACATGGTCTTTTTCTTTTCGGTGGGCAGTAGCTAATCCTACGGAAAGATTGGAACGCAAAGCCATATATTTTCGTGCTATCTTTTTAAGTTTGTCGTTAGTCAAGTCTTTAGCATTTTCAGAATGGAACGACAATATTTCCATATACAGTTTTACGTTATTCTTTCGTGGATTAATCCGATATTTTTCATTGGCTCGAAACTGTTTTGAAATCTCCTCATTACTTAAATTCTTGCCTTTTATAAATTTAGTGAGGACAAAACTGTTGTCTTGTTCTGCTTCTCGCAGGACATAATTAACGACAGTTGTATAAGCCTTATTATGCTTATAACTCTTGGACTTTATAATCATAAGGAATCCTGTATTACGTGTTCTAAGGTGTGCATATACTGCTCGAGTGCTTCTATTTTTTCTGTGTTGATGTTGTCTTGTTCGAGTAATTCTTGCAAGTACTCTGCTATTAAAAACAGTTGTTGTTCTATAAGCGAAGTATTTACAGGTGTAACTGATTCATTTCTATTTTTGAAATGTTCGAGTACCAGGTATTTAATATATGCTGGCAGACTTTGTTTTTCTGAAAGCTTTGCTTGTATATCGCTATATTCCTTTTTAGAAAAACAGATATGAAGCGTCGTAAATTCTTTGCGTTTACGACGCTTTAAATCCGTATTGTAGGCTCGCCAATAGATTTTCTTGGCCTTAATGATAGCCTCTTCATCTGGTATTGTGTCTTTAAATACCATATCTAGGTAATCGTGAACGGAGGTAAAACTAGTTGGTTTCATTGGTATCGGTATTAGGAAACATGGTCTCTAGTGGTAGTAATGCAGGTTCTAATATTGGCAGATCAGCTGGATTTTCGTAGGCTGGTAATTCAGAGAGTTCTCGTAGCTTACGTACTTTAAAATAGGGTTTTACACGAGCAAGTATTGGACGCATCCCAGAAACCAATACCAAGGCTCGGTTTGTCGGTAAACTCATAATCTCATCGGCAATGAGAACAGGGCGAGATTTTAATCTGTCGTTATCTTTCTTATCTTCAAATTCGTATTTGCCGATAATACGTTCTATAGCCGTAGCTGTATTTAGGTCAGTAGATAAGTAAACCTTAGTTCTAAGGTTACTTATAATCGCATCGGCACGTTTATCATATTTCGACTGTAATTGCGACTGTGCATTTTGGCACACGCACATCATAGCTCCCCTATATTTACGAATATTTGCACAGATTATATCCAGTGAATTAATGCTTAAAATAGGCAGTTCATCCAAATGAAAATAGACGTTTTCCATGTCTTTTTTTGGCAAAGTATCAAAAAAGGTATCGAAATATTGCGACAGAAAGATGGACGTAATTTTACCGTAGTATCGCATTTTTGAGGTACTTGAATGTAAATACAGAACGGTCTTTTCCATACGTATGGTATTAAAATCTCCAATGGTATCGGTACTACAAATGGTGGCAATATTTTCATCGAGCGTAAAAATTTGTACTGCCGTTTGTGCGGTGCTAATAATAGAACTAAGCGTGTTTTCTGATTGTGAAACAATGCTCGAGTATTTCACAAAAAGTTCGTCATTCGGCACATCACGTGCAAAGAGTTTATCTACTAAATGTATCCTATCGGCAGACTGCATACAGTCCAGCAGATAAGCAACGTTGGTAAGATTTTGGTACTGCTGCTCCTGCGTTTTTAAAATCGAGATTAACACATACAAGACTTCAATAGCCTTGTTATTCCAAAAACTATCCGAAGCATTGGTAGCATCGCTTTGTATGGTCACTAAATTTGTTGCCAGTTGTGTGATTTCTGATTTGGTATTGGCTCTTTGCATAGGATTAAACCGCAGGCTTGTTTTGGGAGCTGTAAAGTCTAGCTGCAAAATCTCATAGCCTTTTTCAGCTAATGCTCCACTTGTTTTTTCAAACAATTCTTTTGATGGATCGTGTATAATTTGACTACCATTTACGGTAAGGATAGAGCGTAGAATAACGCCTGCTGTTTTGTATGATCCTGTCTCGCCATTAACCAAAACGCCCTGCATGGAGAGTTTTGGCTTTATAGATTTACCATTAATATTAAAGCCTTTATTCCTGCGTGAAAGCACCTTACGTTCTGGTAAAAACCGCCCTTTCAGGCGGTGTTTGTTGGAATCAAAAAAGGCAACAATATCTTCTAGGAGATTTACGATGCTATCAAAAATACCGTCGAATGTTGGAAATGATAATTTCATATATAGTGTTGTATTAAATTATTAATTTGAATAATGATGACTTCAAGGAGTTTACCGAGTATATAGAGTATGTTTAAAAGTAATTTCCAGATTAATTTGAATATGGCTTTGAAAAAGCGAAATACAAGTGAATCTTCCATAATTAAAGGGTTGTGGTGTTATCAAAGCCGACATGTACTATGGCTCCCCGTGGTTCTAATATAGAGCGGTAAAGTGCCACCAAATGCGAAAAGAGTTTTTCGTCTTTAAGTGATGGGTTATAGGCAATGATTACGGTGATTCCTTGTAAGTTATCTGCCAAAGTCGTTGCAGATTCAAAACGTTTTTTAACGGCTTTGGGGTTGGTGTATAACTGCTGTAATTGCAATCTGTTATGCACAGAAAAGATGTCGTTATGTGATTGCAAGTCCGAACTCACCACAAGGGTACGCTTCCCTTCTTTCTGTGCTAATTCGTTCAGTTCTTTTGCTACCGTTCTAAAAATATCCGATCGGGTTCGCTCCGTATCATTTGCATTAAGTATCGCCAAAGCTTTCTGAAAGCTTGTAAACAAGGCTCGACGCTTGCCTCGGCGTAAATCCTCATTTGCCATCAATGCCGTTTCGCCTTGCGTGAGTACAAAGCTTTGCTTTTGCGTATAGCGTGTCTCTGAAATTGGAATGAGCGATAGCGTAATTCCATCGTGTAAAGCAGTGGTTTTAAGTTGCTTGATAATAGGGTCGCTCGGTACTTTAAAACGGTCTTTCTCCGTTTGATCTATGGCAACACTTAGATAATGTGTTGTTGGTACTTCGGTATCACTGCATCCTTGAAATAGGATGCAGATTATCATGGCTACTGTTATCTGTATTGTTCTCATTGTTATATAGTTTTAGTGTTTGTGGTTTGAAATTCTACGGTGTCGAAATACGTGGTTAATGGTGTTGGTGTTTCTGAAAAACAATCGGGATTTACTTTATCCTTACGAGAGATTAAATTGTGATTGCACCATAGTGCAAAGGCTTTGATGTACTCTGCCGAAATCGAAGTTTCGTAATGATGTGCCATAAGCAGGATGCCATCGAGTTCGGTTAACTTTTCGTTCTTCTCTTCAAGCATCACCGCCAAACGTGCTGTCGCTTGGTTGTACTCTTTAGACTTGGCTTTAATCTGGTTAGCGATAATCTTATGCTTGTTGTAATCTGCAACAAGTTTTTTAGATGGTTTGTAGATCAGCGTAAGTGCAAGTCCCGCTAAAAAAAGTGTGAGGTTAAGAATTACAAAATTCCATTCAGAAACTGCGGTTCCTCCTGTTGCTCCACTACTGGCATTGTATGCCAAACGTAGTTTTGCGAAGCTGTAAAGCAAGGAGGTAATTAAGGAAACAATCCCAAGTCCTATAAGCCATTTCATAAGGCGTGTTTCAAAGAAGTTTAAAATATCCTTGAAAACGTGCGTAATGATGAAGAACGACATAGCAATCCCTAATGCACCAAGTAGTGCGGTAAGGTTGTTACTGCTAATAGGTAAAAAGATTTTAAAATTTAGCATCGTTTCTGAAAACGAAAGCAACACCAAGAAAAACAATGCAATACGCCAATTGCGGATAATATGTTTTAAATTGTTGTTATAATCTTTCTCCTGTTTTTTAAGAACACGTAAGTCTTCTTCTAATGCTTCGCTTTTTTCAGAAAGCATTGCTTCTTCTTTGGCATAGTTTTCTTCGATAATTTCCTTCTCTGCTATAATTCGTTTTGCTCCGAGTAGTTTATGTACATCTTCAAGTAGGGACTGGAAGAGTGCGTGGATCATTAAAATATATACCTTTAAGCTATCCTCTTTATTAGGCAAACCTTTTACGGCTAGGTCTACTGCATTGGTGGTTACTTTTTGGGTAATGATTGGAAGTTGTTTCGTGATGTAGTTATCAGCATCACTATTGGTGTACACGATGTTTGATTTATTTGTTTTCATAATGTTATTTTTAAGTATTTATATAATTGTGTGAATAAAACCTGGCGTTGCCCTTCAATTTCTGGTGGCAAGTCGGTGGCTTTGCTTTCTGTAAACATGGTTATAGCTTCTTCCTTGCTAAATGTTTCTGTTTCTTTAGGAAGTAAGAGTGTTTGCCTGTTTCTTGGGTTATAGAAAGCGTCTGCTGTTTTAGTGAAATAGATGCTGTGATACTTGTAGCGTTTAAAGTAAATGACTAAGATTTCCCTTGGAATGGTAAATGTGTTTTTCATAATTGAAAAGGATTAAAAATTGGAATAGAAAAGCACCACCTAACATTAGGTGGTGCTTTGTTTAATAATTATAGTTGTGATTGTAACCAGATAAAACTTTCGTTATCTGGTTTAAAATGTAACATACGGTCAGTAATTTGTTTAACCTTGTTTAGTAGTTTCACTTTTACGTCTTGTGAAGTATGTTTTTGTGCTAAAAGATATTTACAGTAAGCACGGGCAAAATGACGTTTAGGGTTTTGAATACTGACATTGTTATCAAATGCAATAGCGACCATGTCGTTGTAACAGTCGTTTCCTCTGTTTAACAGTTCGATGTCTTTTTCTGCTGCATCCTTGTATGTTAAAACGTAATACTTTCCTTTTATATAGTAGTAATAAATTTGATGCGCTATGGAAAGTTCGTCTGCATCAATTTCTTGTAGTTTTTCAAACCCTTCTGTACGAAGTGATTTTGTTTTTACCATCTCCTTTATTGCCGTTAGGAGTTGGTAATTTTCTTTGTGGTCTTTCAGACCTTCATTTTTTTGTAATGTTTCCATTAGTAAAGTGGATTAAGTTAAACTTAGTTATCCACTTCGCATCTTGACATTTTTAGTCAATAAGTATGATTAAAAATAAGGCATTGAGAGCTTCGACCTTCTCTTTGTCCTAGTCAAGATACCGAAGCTGATTTTCAGTATCCTCTGATGCCGCCACCTATGTATTTAGGTGGTTTTTTCAGTGACAGGACAAAGAAAGATGGGCAGATTGTAGGCAACTTGGGCAAGATTAGGCAACTTTTAGGCAAGCTTTTTTTATATATCTTAGCGTTATAACAAACCAATATGCCTAGTACAAAAATTACTTTAAAAGATGCTCAAGATTTATTAAAAGAATTTAATAAGGCATACAGAAATTTTTATCAGAATTCACAAGAGCATAAAAAAATAGCCGATAATAGAACAAATACTAAAACTCATGATTTTTATGAGCAAGCTTCTAAAGATGTTAAAGAGTTTGTTAATCCTAATGGCTTTTCGGGGTCTTGGATATGGGGGCTTTTTATTGATGAACAATTAAAAAAACCAGAGAAAAAAAGAAGATTTTTTAATAATACCTACCTTGAATATTTCGAAAGTTTAATTGTTTTTTATCAAGATCATATTTTTATAAAATATGATGATAAAGGAAAATCCTTGTGTAAAATAAATAATGCAATTGACAAGATTCTAAGCAATGAATTAGAACATAATGACGAACCTAATAATGAAAATTCAGAAAGATTCAATAATAAAGATAAAATAATTGATAATGATTACTTATCTGAAGAAGAAATCTCTAAGTCTTCAGAAAAAGCAAAGTTAGAAAGCGAATCTAAAATAACTGTTTTGAAGAAATTAAATAAATGGTTAGAATTAAAAAAAGTAATTGGATTTGTTTTGATTATTACAGTAGCTATTCATGCGTATAATTTTTTTACAAAACAAAAACTTCCTTTTGAAGAAATAAAAATTGGTGACCAAATTTGGTCTAGTGAAATTAATATTCCAATCGAAAATAGTTTTTGTTATGGAGATGTGGAACACAACTGTCAAAGTCTTGGAAGATTATATACCTATATGGCTGCGAAAAAA
The DNA here is from genome assembly GCF_053601635.1 of Pontimicrobium sp. MEBiC01747. Taxonomy (NCBI): domain Bacteria; kingdom Pseudomonadati; phylum Bacteroidota; class Flavobacteriia; order Flavobacteriales; family Flavobacteriaceae; genus Pontimicrobium; species Pontimicrobium sp. MEBiC01747. The sequence continues at coordinate 14,164 of NZ_JBSHNS010000185.1, read as the reverse complement.
ATTGCTAACCAGTTTGATGGTTGGGAATTACCAATATCACAGGACTTTGAAAAACTTATTGATTACCTTGGAAAAAAAGAAGCAATGCCTAGACTTATGAAAGGAGGAAATACAGGGTTTAACGCATCTTTATCTGGATATGGAAGTTATACTACTTTAGAAAACGATTCGCTTTTTGAATTTATAAATATAGGAAAAGAAACCGCTTTTTGGACTTCTTCAATAAGTAATATTACTGATAATTCAGATGAAAATAGACCCTTTGCATTAAGGTTATTGAAATCGGGAACATATATGAATGTTTGTGATTGTTGGACTACAAAAGACGCTCTTTCTCTTAGATTGATTAAAACTAATCGCGGATATATTCAAAATTTTATTAGAGATGAAATAAGTGAAGAAGATAAAAAAGAAGAGATTGCTAATGGTAATAAAGTTCAACTAGAACGATTAAAAATTTTAAATAATATTTATGAACAAATAGATAAAGAGTTAAAACGTGATAACAAAAAAAGAAGTCTTACAAAAGAGTTAATAGCTAGAATAATTGTAACAAACGAATCCTTAAATCCGTATATTTTTTATAAAAAAGATAAGGCTAAATTTTCAAGCCCTGAAAGAGCTAACCTTTTTTTAAAATTACTCAAAAGTAATCTATCTAAAGATACGTTAGAAGAAATTTTATTCAATACCACTTTTCAAGAAGCAGATTTCTCAGAGTTAGATTTAAGCAATTTAAATTTTGCAGAAAATTTACACGGCATAGTAGGGTCATATAAAACAGAATTACAAGGACTAATCACTCCAATAAAAAGAATAGATTTTAGTTCTGCTGATTTTCAGGGGGCAAATCTGGATAATACTATCTTGTATGGTAATTTTATTGCTGCCAATTTTTCAAACACATCATTAAAAAATACTTCTTTTATATGGTCACAATTAAATTCAACTCTTTTTACTAACAGTACGTTAAATAATGTGTCATTTAAATATTCTAATTTAAATCTTGCTGATTTTCAAAAAACAAAATTCGTAGGAGGAAAAGGGTTTACCAATTGTGATTTAAGAAATGTAAACTTTAATAACTCTTCTTTTTTAGGGGATGGACGACCATTTGTTTTTGAGAATAATTTTATGTCCTCTAAAGGAACGTTCTTTGAATATAAATTACATAGTGAACCGCAAACAATATCAATAGAAGGTTATCCTTTTATAGAAGAAAGCCCCTTAATTGAAGAGGATACTTATTATATTTATAGAGATATTAATTCTTACGAAGGTATCCCTCCATTAATTAAAACTATAGATTTAGATTCAGCATTTACCTTCTTTGGTTCAAAAGAATATGAAAAAAATTTCTTTTCTCTTTTAAGGATTAAAGATGTTAATAATAAAATACAGCATTATACCGTCAGAACTAATGATAATATCAATCGAGGTAGTAAATCGTTGAGAACTCTAATTAGATTTAATGATCATAACTGGGATATATCTGAAGTTATATCAGATACATTTTATAGAGAGAGTTCTTTAAACAAGCTTCAAATAAAATATAGAGGATTAATATATGACTATAAAACAAAAGATACTACGCTTGTAACTGCATCCTTTAAGAACTGTACATTTAAAAATACTCATTTTAAAAATTCTAGTCTAGAATATGTAAGTTTCAAAAATTCAAAATTCATCAATGATAGAGAGATTAATAACTATTTTATAAACTCAAAACTTTATTCAAATGATTTTAGAATAAGAGATGGATTATTCTTTTTTGATTATAATACAGAGTATAATAATCTATTGGTTAATAAAAATTTTCCTCTTATTAAGTTTTTAAATAAAAAAAATTATTTATTGAACAATACTTCGTATAAGAAGCATCTTATTAAAAAACAGAAATATAAAATAGAAGGAACCTCTTATGTTAATTTATATCAAGAAGACACTGAAAAAAAACTTGAATGGATAAAATATTTTGAAAAGCAAATGAAAATCGATAGTGTTGAATTTAATGGTAAAAAAAAATTGCTTTTGAGAAAAATAAATTAACTCTCTTTACTCTCTATAAATTATTAGAAAAAACACTCCTAAAAGTGTTCTTATTTATTCATTAATGTTATATCCATTGTCCTTAATCTTTTCTCTAGCTTTCCACAATAACTGTCTTATACGAGTTCCAGACAATTCATATTCTTTAGCAATATCATTTATCGAAGTGTCGTACTGCCAATAGAGAGATGCAATAGTGAATAGTCTTGTATCTAAAAAGGTTTTGAAGTCTTGTTTATGAGCTACAAATATTCCTTTTGGAATGAATAAATTCATTTCAGGCATAATTATATAATAGATTAAATCGAGTAATACTCCAGCAGTAATAAAAGCGTTAGCTTTTATAGCATTAAATACTATCTATACCATACTAACTCCAGCTATCTCGTTGTGATTGTTTACGTCTTTCTTGTTCATATATTTGCTGTAGTCTCTGTTTATCCGTTAGTCTTCCTTTTTGTTCATTATTTACCTTGTACTTTGGTAAAGAAATTTCTTTTGTAGTCCGCATATTTTGCGGGGGTATTTCTTTTGTTTTTGCGTTGTATAACGTAGTTTTTTCTTGGTTATCCAGTACAAGTGCATAGTAAACACGTTTAGCGTTTTTACGTTGTACTGGATTGATTAAATCATTTCCTACATAATCAGTAACTTGGATAAGTGCTTTGTCTAGAAGTTCTTGAATACCATTAGTAACACTACGATTAGAGATTCCTGTTTTCTCAAACTGTGAATGAGATATCCAATCACGTTCTTTTATCTTTCCATTTTCATCTCGCCAACCTAAAACATTTCTTACAATTTTTAAATACACACGAAGTGCTGAACCACTTAGTGTCGCAATGTATTTATCAAAAAACACATTCGGTACTGGTGTGGTGTTGTTAAGCTTCATTTGATCCGAAATCTATTGTAGGTAATGCATCATCATGATTAGGGAAGATCATAAAATCTGTATTAGGTTGATGATAGAGTTGCAGGAATACACCACCGTTTTTTGTGATTTTAATAACACCTACTTTATGGTATATCTTCTTGTCTTCTGTGTTTTGGGTAATAGTTTTTCGAGTTACGACATTATAGAATTTTGTCATTTTAATTTAGTTGTTATGTACCTAAAACCTTAGGATGTGTATCCAATAGTAATTGTTCATAATAATTTATGCCTTTAATAGTGTCGTAAAACTCTTGACAAGTCGTACAAGGAGTGTTGTGCGACGTTACTAAGATTTTCAATGTAGTTCTCTTTTGAACTACAATACACCACTAAAGACTAATGCAACTTAATATAAAGGTTAACTTTATAAATAAATTACTATAACCAATTTACTATTCATAGTTTTAAGGTACTGTCATTATTATAATTTAATTAAAAACAAAAGCAACAACACATTGCTTTTGTTTTTATATTAGACTTAACTGTTTTTGATTTATTGTTAACATATTAAGTACATTCTTAGAAGTTACTTCTTCGGATAATGCCCTATTTAGAAAATGCCCTGCTAACTTCTGATGGCGTTCTACACATAAATGTGTGTATGCAAATGAAGATTCAGGCTTAACATGTCTTAAGATAACCGATACATCACGCATACTTCCTCCCATATTTAATATCTCATTTGCTTTACCGTGCCTAAAACTATGAGGCGTATAATTTTTATTTAGTTGCGCTTCTTCTATAAGAGATTTAATCCAACGCTGTATACTTCTAGCTGTAAATGGTTTCCCTGTTTTATTATTAATTAATAACTCATCGCCTGTTATATCCATTGCTACTCTAATACCTAAATAATTAGTTAAAATAGCATCTGTTTCCTTTCCCCAAACAACTTGATCATATCTCATACTTTTTCGTGTTCGTACTTTGGCTGATCGTAAACCATTAGCACCTCTTTTCTCTATATGAGATAACTTTAAATCGAGTAATTCACTTATTCGCATTCCTGTATCCCATAATAAGTTTATAACCAATTTCTTTTGTAAATCGACCAAGTTATTTGTCGATAATAAACTGTTAAGAATTTCAAAGTCTTCTCTATCAATAATATCCTTATCTGCATTAACAAAACGTACGGGAATAATTTCTTTAGGATTAAATGTTGTTATACCTCTTCCATGCCAAAACCAGAAAAAATTCCTAAGGATTCTAGCTGAATAAGCTATAGTTGCAGGGCTATAATTCCCTTCCATTGTTTCATGATAGTTGACTATATCGTCTCCTGTAATTGTACCAAGTACTTTTGCTTCTCCAATAAATTCTTGAAATTGAATAAGTCGTATTTCATAACGTTCATAAGCAACAGTCGTGTGTGATTTTTTCCATTTTAAGTAAATCTGTATTGATTCTTTAATATTCATTATACATAAAAGACCCGCCAAAAACGATCTAGCGGGTCTTTTACATACCCCAACTAAAAAGCTAGAGGTATAAAAAGACTACCGCCATTGTCGTTTTAGTTAATACAATTAAGCATTAACGACCCTTTCGGGCAACGGGGTTCTTTATATTAAGTTGCGTGTAATAGTGTAATTCATAAATGAAATTTTCGCAAGGACTGTATGCTCCCCTTGTGTGAAAAAGCCAAGACATCTTCCCCTGTTCTCAACTATGGTATAATAGGAGTAAGTTAGAACGTAAAAAAGACCCAAAAGGCATTTTTAAAAATTATCATAGAACTCAAACAAGTCAAGTAGTTCTTTTTCTTGTTCATCTAAATGAACAACAACAATTCAATATACCTTTATTCGATTACTCTTCCCTGTTATGTCTTTGTCTCATTTATACGACATCAGCTATTTTGCTCGCTCTAATTTTAGAGGCGATGGTAAACGCTTTGGGATTAAACAAGCCGACAGATTATTCCATTTCTATTGCTTTGGAAAGAGTGGAAGTGGTAAGACTTCCCTGTTAAAAACCTTAATGTTGCAGGATGTCGAAGCCCATCGTGGATTTACCTTTTTAGATGTACATGGAGATGCTTCTCGTGAAATTGTAGAGAAGATACACAATATATTTCCTACAAGACCTCTTATATACTTTGACGTTACCAATCCCAACCTTGATTTTGGATACAATCCGCTACGGAAAGTATCGGTAACAAAACGTTCTTTAGTAGCATCCAACATTTTGGAAATCTTTCAGCGAAATTGGAAATCTGCCTGGGGAATGAAAATGGAACATATCCTACGAATGATTTTGCTAACCCTATTAGACCAGCCAAGGGCACAGCTTGCGGACATCTTAAAACTACTACATGAAAAATCATATCGAGATCAATGTTTAGTCCATATTCAAAACCCTGACATTAAAAATTTCTGGATAAAAGAATTTCCAAAATACAAGCCGAATGATCTGTTACCAATAATGAACAAATTAGGAGGTTTTCTTAGTCATACGATGGTGCGTAAAATCTTGATTGAAAATACCAAGCAACTCTCTTTGCGCCATATCATTAACACCAATACCATCCTTGTTATTAACGTGGCTAAAGGAGACGTCGGTGTTGATGTCGCTAATATTCTTGGCGGATTATTACTTACCTCTTTAGCCTCTGCCTCGTTCTCTCGGATTGATATTTTAGAACACGAACGAACCCCATACTTTATATACATCGATGAGTTTCAAACCCTATCAGGAACAGAACTTATTGCAGAATTATTGGCGCAGGTTCGTAAGTTTAAAATCGGCCTCATTCTCGCCAATCAATTTTTAAATCAATTGGATAGAGAGGTTCGCGACAGCGTGCTTGGAAACGTAGGTACTATTGTTGCATTTCGTCTTGGTATTACTGATGCGAAACTCATGGCAAAAGAATTTTATCCTGTGTTTTCTACCGAAGATTTTACCTCGCTTGCTAACTATTCTATCTACCTAAAATTAATGATAGATGGTAAGCCTTCTGTACCTTTTAGTGCAGATACTGTTTTATAACGCCACTCTAAAAATCATTACAACCTATACAGAACACTTTATTTACTCATTCCCTTTTCCTGTATATGTCTAAATTTAAAACCCCCATAACCTATTACGGAGGCAAGCTTAATATGCTTAAACATATTTTGCCTTTAATTCCTCCCCACCGTATTTACACTGAAGCCTTTTTTGGTGGCGGTGCGGTATTCTTTGCCAAAGAGAGATCTGAAGCCGAAGTCATTAACGATACTAACAGTATGGCAATTGCTTTTTACGAAACAGTGGTTAATGACTTTGATAAGCTGAAAACTAAAATTGAAGCCACACTCTTTTCGCGAGCAACCTATACCGTTGCCGATACTATTTACCGTATGCCACACTTGTTTAACAAACTACAACAGGCTTGGGCATTTTATGTCGGCACCAACATGGGGTTTTCCTGTCAGATAGGATCATGGGGCTATGACAAATATAGTAAACGAACGAAAGCATTTTTAAACAAACAACTCGCTTTCAATGAAGCCATTTACAAACGGCTTAAAGGTGTACAAATAGAAAATAACGATGCCTGCAAAGTCATTGCAAGCAGAGATACCAACGATGCCTTTCACTATGTTGATCCGCCATATATAAACTCGGCACAAGGGCACTACGAAGGCTATAGTGAAGCTGATTATATCAAGCTTCTCGATACGCTTTCAAAGGTAAAGGGTAAATTCTTGTTAAGCTCATATCCTTCGGCTATTCTTAGCAGATACATCGAAGATAACGCTTGGTACACCAAAGTATTCGACAAGCCACTCTCTGCACGAAAAGCAATAGAAGGTAAAACGCGAGGTCGAAAGATTGAAGTACTGACGGCTAACTATCCTATCTAAAACAAACAATTCAATAGTCATTTTTAAAAAAGCCACCCGCTTTCTCGGGTACACCATTATGAAAAAAATAATAGACAAAACAGTTAATCTCGACCTGGTTGGGGTTAACGGCAATGCGTATGCCATTATGGGAGCATTTAGAAGACAAGCACGAAAAGAACAATGGACTGATGACGAAATAGAAACCGTTATCACCGAAGCTAAAAATGGAGATTATAACCATCTACTGGGTACCATTCTAAAGTACTGTAATCCCGAAGACGAATAACAAACTTTTTAAACACTCTTATCAATGAAACAAATAGTACATAAGACGATAACCTTAGACTGTCGTCTATTAAAAAACTACGAATACATAGAAGCCTTTACCAAGCAGGCACGTAGTGAAAACTGGACTGAAGATGAAATAGAAGCTGTAGTCCTTAAAGCAATCTCAAATAAAGGAAAGCATTTTGTAGAAACTTTTAAAATTCACTGTAGTAGTGGCGTAAAAAAAATAGTAGACAAAACTGTGAACCTAAACGTCGTCAATCCTCATATTAACGCCTTCATGCTCGTTGGTCTTTTTAAAGGGCAAGCAAAGCAGGAGGGATGGACAGACGAAGAGATTAATCAAGTAATAGATGAAGCCAATAGTGGAGATTATAACCACCTCGTTGCTACCATTAAAAATCACTGTGAAGCCAAAGCCGAAAACCAATAAAACCAAAGATTATGCAGAAAAAAGACAAAGTATATAAGCTTTTTCATAAGTCGGTACCCGAATCAAAAAAGTACACGGCTCAAGCAAAATCAAAAGGATTTAGCACACGAGAAGAAGCCGAAAAAGAACGAGATCGACAATATGAACAAGGAGTATACAAATGGCATTCACTAAAAATTATGATGCTTTTTGAAAACAAAAAAACACATAACAAATGACAATAGAAACACAGCAAGTATTGCTCCATTTTTTACAGCAATACAAAAGCCTTTTGGCGAGTAATATTCAAGACGAGATTCATCCGTTTTTTGAAGGATTCTTTCTTAAAGAAGAACTCATTGCTATAATTAGGTTCACATTTGAAGCTAACGAAACAGCCTTACAAGACCTTGAAACAAAAACACCATCGCAGTTATTAGCACTAATTAGTGATGATATCTATATCCTTACCTATTACTTAGAAAAACTTAAAGTAACCTTATTTAAGGACATGGTAATAACAAACGAAATCGTTTGGAAAACGCTTGAACAGTTATCACAACACACCCATTACTTAGCGTCGAAAGATGTTGTAATGTGGGATAAATATGATCATGCGAATTATAGAGCCATGAGCCATAAAGCAGGCCAAATAAAACGGGTCTATGGTCTATACGATAATACCATCTCGCAAGAGGATGCAGAACGTGTCACTTCCCTTCCCAAGCGTTTCTACGACACAGAAGAACAGGCTAAACAAGTACTTACTGAAAGCACTTACAAGGACAGTAATACACACATTTTACATCTCTTAATAGCAAATCCATAAACAACAAGAATATGAAAGCTAAACTTAAAAAAGTCTATGTCATTTTTGTGGCACTCGACTTTAAAAACTTTAACCATTACTGCCTTGAACCAAAACCATATTACATGGACTTTGAAGAAGCACAGCGACAACTCAATTATTTAATAGAAAGCAAACAATACGCACAAACACAATTAAAAATTCAACAATTATGGAAGATAACAGAAAACAATTAATGAAACATTTTGCTACGGTATTAAAAAACCTATCCCTAGGAAAGACCACTGATAACATGATCAGTGAGAACTTAGTACATTATTTCAGTAGAAAAGCACTGCTTGAAATGGTACATAAACGTTTTAATGGCAAAATCCCTAAAGAGATTAATTTGGTAGAAGCTGAAAAGCAAGACCTCCTTTCTTTTATTGGTAACGAACTCTACATTATTACCTATACCGTAGAAAAATGGTGCAAGGAAATACAAAAAGAAGAACCGAAAGATCTTGGTGTTAAAAAGAATCCACCTTTTACAACAGAGCCTATACCAGATAAAAAAGAACAACCTAAAAAAACAACAGCTAAAAATGGAAAGACAGACAAGTAAACAAAAAGCTATTGATATTGCTTTGTGGCGTAATGTGAACCATAGATATAATAACAATTACGGTGTTGTACATAGTACCTCCGATGATTATATTATCATTCCAACCGATCATCCAACGTTTGAAAACGCAGATTTTGAAACCTTGCCACAAGACTATTCAGATATCTCGTATAAACAGATACAGCATATTGCTATGGACATTAATCCACTTATGCATTGGGAAGATTTAAAAGGAGTATTCTCTACTATGCACGGCGAACTATTACGGTTTCTGTTGCATTACAAAGTACCTCTTGAAAAATTTATGAGATGGGAGTTAGCTTGTCGTGAATACGATAACAATTTTCAACAAGTAAGCTTTGAAGAAGCTAAAAAAACTTGGTTAGTATGAGACAAGTAACACAAATACGAATGATTACCTTTCAAGAATATCAAATTTACATGGATGATACGAAAGATCATGTTCCTAGTTTTGAAGATTATGTAAATAATGTATTGCAAGGAGAATTATCTGAATTTAAACATAGTATTGATTCTGTACAATGTATTGATTTAAATAACATTTTTGTTGTTTACACATTAACAATTTAATATCTAGAACACTTTGCTTTGCGGAGTGTTTTTTTAACGAGAATATAAACGTATTCTAATCTGCCATTTTCTCTAATTCAGACAAATAATATTCTAAATCTTCATCGTCGATTAGATTTTCTTCATTTTCAGCTTCTTTAAGTCGCTTTGCAATAATACGCTCTCGTTCTTTATCGAATTCTTCTTTACTAACAACCTTATCTCCATTATAATATATCGTACTCATAATTTTAGTATATCATTTTAAAATAAGCTTATAAATTTAATATTTAAAAGGTTTGAAAAAGGCACTTAACTATAAAAAACTGTACTTTTATATTCTATTTATCACGAAAAACAAACAGTATGCATTCCGATGATATTCAAAAAGCAATAGAACAGCACATGCTAGAACAAAATAATAAAGGTCTTGAGGAGTTTGATGGATTATCCCCTCATCATCTTCATTTTTTACTGTATGACACCTTTAGTGAATCGAGCATACTTACACTTCAAAAACTAACAGAAAAACAATACAGTACTATTCCTATTTTAAATCAGGTAAAATATTTAGCGAATTGCATCTTAAAAGAGCAAGAAGTAAAACTTACCAAAACAGGAGCTTTACCTACTAAAATTGTTTTTGATGTTTATAATAATGGTGGTTTTAAAGAAGAGTATATTGAAAACGGGATTGTTAAGCTTCGAAAAGAAACCGATTCATTTTCTATTCAACTTTCTAATATTTTGTTACAACTTTCAGGAATTATAAAAAAAAGAAATAACAAATTAAGTATTACTCAAAAAGGAGTTAAGATTATTAATGATAATACCTTAGTGTTGCCATTACTTTTCAAAACCTTTTGCACCAAATTCAATTGGAGTTATTTTGATGGATACGAAGATGAAAAATGGGGACAATTAGGTTTTGGGTTTTCATTAGTGCTACTTAGTAAATATGGAAATCTTAAACGGAAAGATAGTTTTTATGCTGAAAAATATTATAATGCTTTTCCTGATTTATTGGATTTTCATCCATATAATGACCGTATTAAACAAAGTGCTTTCGGTGCATATAATTTTAGAACCTTTAATCATTTTTTAACTTCCTTTGGATTTATTAAATATGATAAAAGAGTTATTTTTGAACCTCGTGAGGTTATTAAAACAAAACTTTTTGATGCCTTTATTAAAGTGAAAATGTAATTAAAGTGTGATTAATATGTAATTAAAATACAGACAGTACGTTTAGTGTTTTCAATCCCTTAACACAGATTATTGAATACGCAATACAAACGCAATTACCATCCGCTCATTATTCTCTTTTATGTTTACGATATGCTCGATCATGAGCAACTAGCGTATATTCCTAAAAACACACGAAATAACTGGAATAAATTTAAACATGATAATTACGATTGTAACGATTGGGTTTCGCCATTCTTGGTTCAGTTTGAAGATATTAAAACCATATATATGCGTGAGCATTTGCGAAAAACAATCCTGCTGTTAATAACCATTAGTAATGGCTATCAAAACGTATTGTCCTCTATTACCAAAAAGAAATCACTCGTAAAACAGAATGCAAAAACTATTGTTACTTCCATTGAAAGTTTAGTTAAGGTTTCTAATATTAATATTGTACGTGCTTGCAGATTTTATGGTGTGTCGAAAGATTGGTTTTATCGTGAAAAACGAAAAGTATACTGTTCCCTTTCTCCTTTTAAATTGTGTTATAAACAGCATCCAAATCAATTAACGCAAACAGAAGTAATGGCTATTGAAACCATTGTACGTAATCCAGACAATTATGGTAAAACAAAAACAACATTGTATTATACAGCTTTAAGAAACGCATTAGTGTTTTGTGGCAAATCTACTTTTAATAAATATGCATCGGCTTTAGGCTATAAAAAGTTTAAGTACATCAAGAAACAACTTGAACACAAATTTAGAGCCTCACGTGTATTTGAATGGTTACATGTAGATATTACCTATGTGCCAACGCTTGAAAGCGGCATGCAAAAAGTGGCTTTTGTAAAAGATAATTTCTCCAAAGGTTTATTACATTACAAATCCACCACAGGAAAAGCCGATTCTTATTTTATCGCCACGCTCTTTCAAGAAACATTCGAGAAGTATAACTTATTCGATGCTAAAGATTCTATTAATATTCTTTCCGATGGTGGCTCAGAGAATAAAGGCGAACTGCTTTCGTGGATTAAACATATTAAAGCACCACCTGTAGTTTCTAAAATTACTGCCAAAACCGATGAGTTCCCTTTTACTAATAATATGGCGGAAAGTACACATAGTATTTATAAAACGGAATTTTTGAAAAAACAGATTAGTAAAAACACAACCGAGCATTTAAAAAATCTAGCCTCATTTTTCGAGTATTATAATAACAAGCGTTATCCAACCGAACTTTATGGTTTAACTCCTCTCGAGGTTGTAAATGGTAAAATTCCTAACAAACATTTTTATAAAGAGCAAATACAACAAGCTAGAAAAGATAGAGTAGTAGTGAATCAGAATTTTAATAACTGTCCTGTTGTTCTTAGGAAAAGTATATCTTCTTAGGATTGATTATTGAGAAAATGACTTATAAGATGTTGTTTTAATCTCTTTTAGGTTTTCTCTATCGATCTCTATTAAAATATGCCCATAAAAAAAGAAGCTACTTTTTTAAATAGCTTCTTCTTCGTTTTATAATTTCTACTTTTTAGACTAATATTTCCTAAGCCTTGTTTTTATTACTAAAAACCAATATTGGGGACGATTTGTTGTAGTTTAAAGTAGTGTGTTCCCTGAAGTAGTGTGTTTCCACCCTTATTTTAAAGCCCTCTAACAAACTTTCTCTTTATTCAATATATCTAGAACGTATAAAAAGAGTAGCTAGTATTTTTTCTAACCACTCTTTTTCAATTATTTAACCTCTTTATTTTTGTATGTCCTAATTTGAAACACTACCGAACTCTACCTACATTATCCTAATTTAAAACTTTACCATCTGGGTGGGTATGAATATTTCTAAAATTATCATTACAAATCAATACTGGATAATCTTCCTTATTTAAAACTTTAGCACTCTCTATCTTCTGATATTTTAGAATATCATTTTTACATATAAAATATGAAGTAGCTTTTTCATTACTGTCATTTAATAATATAGGTTCAGTTCCTTTAGGAATTTCACCTCTTTTAATCTTATAATACAAAGAGTCTATAATGTTATACTTCTGCATTTTATGAACAATCTCTTTAGTTATCACATTTCCTTTTTTTGAATAACCCCATAAAAAGAGTTTATTATTCTTTTCAATAAATTTTGTTGGAAAGTATGAACTAGGAACCGAACCTATAGTATCTTGCAAAGTTGGTGTTATTTTTCTCTCTCTAAAGAAATCAAAAAAATATACACTATCTGAATTATCAAATTCAGAAATAATGAAGACTTTGTGTTTGCTAGAAGATGTATTAACAAAATCAATAATTGCATTAATTCTAGCTTCCTCCTTTTCGCCTTTTAGATTCAGTTGTTCTTTCCATGAACTACAAGAAAAAAAGAAAATAAATATTAAACAGCTTTTAAAAATAATTTTCATAATTAGTCAATTAATAAGAAATTCTTCCGTTTTTATTATATATGTAACTAGGAAGAGGCCCTCCTCCTCTTGCATTTCTTCTAGCCTTAGCGTTCAAATCATCTCTATCAGCATTATTAATATCGGTACTAGCTCCTGTCCCACTTGGATGAGTATGAAAATGAGCTTTAACAATTAAACTTCCTTCAACTACTTGGTTTAGTCCATAAGTATGACTAGCACTTGTTCTCCAATCATTTTTTGTCCGACTATCAGTAACAGTTGGATGTGTAAGTAATACTTTTCCAGTTCTACTTAAAGTTTCAAATCCTGCAATCTCTACTCCAAGTTCATTCTCAGACAGTTGAACAAAGAAATCAACTATATCACCTTGAGTTGGTTGACCAGCACCATCATATTCGATTTGCTCATGATTGTCTCTAAAATTTTGTCCTTCTTTTAAAATCCCTTTTGCCACATTATCAACAGTAACTTTAGCTACTTGATTACCATTTGAATCCGTTTCAGTTTTAACCCTCCCTTGCCTATCTGTCTTTAATATTCTATCTGTAGCATTATTTTCTGATCCATCATTAGGGTCTACTCTTACAACTTCACCTTTCTTTTTACCTGTGCTAGAATCATCTTTTTTAAGAACTTTATAATCTGTTTCAACTCCTTCACCATTATAGTCTATAAAAAATACAGGGTTATTAGCAGCAAAGGCATAAGTCGACTGGAAATAATAATCTTCAGCTTTAGGGTCTAAATTCATAAATCGACCAATTGCAGGGTCATGATTTCTTGCTCCTAAATCATACCAATTTATATCAAATTCGTTTTGTTCTTCTTTTCCGTTGTAACCATAAGGATGATGTTCTCCAATAATTACATTATTATATCCCTTATGACGAAGCCCAAAAGGATAGTAGTTATTTTCTTCAATAATCTCACTATCTAAATCTCCATCCCCATCAATATCTGTATCAAAAACACCATCATTATTGGTGTCCTCTGCGATATCTATAATACCATCTCCATCAATATCACCATAACTTAGCCTAATGTTACCT
>NZ_JBSHNS010000184.1:0-995 GCF_053601635.1 Pontimicrobium sp. MEBiC01747 | reverse complement strand
GACCAATCGTTTAGAGAAAATCTATTATATCCCAGAACCTGCAAGTATTAAAACCTCGCAACTCAATGATTTTGTAGTAGATTTAGAACATCAAGTATTTGTAATTGCCGATGAAGATATTGCTCGTGGTGGTAATGGTAGTCAAGGAGCTTTGGTCATTGTCGATATGAAAACAGGCAAAACACGACGCGTTTTGGAAGGACATCGCAGCACAAAAGCAGATGTTAAAAGTCCGATTATTATAAATGGAGCTACAATGAGTATTATAAAAGAAGGACAGCAAGTTCCTATTTTTGTTGGTGCAGATGGTATCACATTAGACCATAAAAATGAATGGTTGTATTACGCACCTTTAAGTGGTCATAAATTATATCGAATTAGGATGACGGATTTGTTGAATGAGTCATTTTCTGATGCAGACTTAGATTCAAAAATTGAAATATACAGTAACAAGCCCAATAATGGTGGGCTATCAATTGATAAAGAAAATAACATCTATTTCACTAATATTGAAAGTAAAAGTATTGGGAAAGTTGCTGCAAAAACCAAAGAATATTCGATAGTTGCGAGTAACGATAAGATGTTATGGCCAGATGGTATTAGCTATAATAAAGATGGGTATATGTATGTTTCGGCAGCACAGGTGTATTTGGGAGCGCCTTTCAATAAAGGAGTAGATAAAACAAAAGCCCCTTTTTATATTTTTAGATTTAAACCTAGTGTTGAAGGTATTTTTGGACGGTAGTTACTTATATGAATTTTTCTATAGAACAGTTAATACATTACAATAAATAATTACATTTGATATGTATTCAATCAAAATATTTAATATATGGAAAAGATGAAAAAAGCAAGTGATAGTTATAAGAGAATTTTTTCAATAATACTATTGGGTATTTTCTTTACAAGTGTAATGTCTTGCAATGATGTCAAAAAAGAAAATAAAGTTGCTACTGAGAAAGAAGTAACTATTCCCATAAAAGAAATACATAAGT